>JAFPTE010000195.1 GCA_017400415.1 Oscillospiraceae bacterium | reverse complement strand
GTATTCAACGATTCTTCTTGCAAGCCCTTCGCCGATTCCGGGCAGAGTCATAAGCTCGGAAACAGAAGCAGTGTTGATGTTGATTCTCCCGTCGCTTTCGTTTGCATCAGGAGAGGGGAGAGAGCGCAGCTCGCCTGCATCAGAGCTTTCGGAGGGCACAATCTCAGAGGAAGGCTCAGATGAAATGACAGCTGAAGGCTCAATTATTATATTATGTGATCGGTCCTGGCCGAGAAAAAAGCCGCCGGTGAAGGCTATGGCAAGACAGGCGGCAATAATGAGCGCCTTTACGTAAAACGGGAGGACCACAGGCTCCCCGTCATCAGCCCTTGGCTTTTTGGGGTAGAAGATAGAAAGGTCAACTTTTTTCATTTTACTTTATTAAAAGAAGAAATGGTATTGATTTTATTGAAATTTTTATTTATTATATAGGGGTGATGAAATACCCCAAACCCATTATAACATATCTTTCGGAGAAATAAATGAAAATTTTTAAGAAAATCACCGTTTTCTTTCTGATCTCTTCCATTCTGGCAGTATTCTTCCTTCCCGCTCTTGCGGTGGAGGACCCGGAGGCAGACTGCGGAGCTGCCATATTGGCAGATCTGAACACAGGAACCGTAATCTACGCCAAGAACGCAGATGAGAAGATGTATCCCGCCAGCCTCACAAAGGTGATGACCGCCATTGTGGCGCTGGATGCATATCAGAACGGCACTGTCAAGTTTTCCGATACCGTAACCCTGACAAGCTCCCTTTACAGGGACATCGGCTCGGACGGCAGCTCCCTTAAGTTTGAGGAAGGGGAGCGCATCACCTTTGAGGAGCTTCTTTACTGTGTAATCATGACCAGCGCCAACGAGCCCTGCAACGCCATTGCGGAATACGTCTCCGGCGATATTTCGGCCTTCATCGACCAGATGAACCGTATGGCCCAGGCTCTTGGCTGCACCGGCACCCATTTTTCCAATACCCACGGCATGCCTGACGTGGATAACTACTCCACCGCCCGGGACCTTTTCAAAATCCTGCAGAAGGCCATGACCATTCCCCAGTTCACCAAGATATCCGGTACTGAGGAGCACACGGTACCTGCCACCAACAAGGCCGGCGCCAGAAAGCTCACAAACACCAACAACCTTATCCGTCAGAAGAACACCTATTACTACGAATACGCCAAGGCCGGCAAGACAGGCTACACCGATGCGGCGGGCTACTGTGTTGCGGCGGCGGCCCAGAAGGGCGACCTGTCCCTGGGCGTCGTGGTGCTGAAGGCCAAGAGCATCATTGCAGAGGACGGCACCACCAAGGTCAACAGCTTCCTTGAGGCAAAGCGGCTGCTCCAATGGGGCTTTTCAAACTTTTCCTATCGCACAGTCCTGTCCACCATGGACCTTGTGGCCGAAATCCCCGTTACTCTGGGCGCCGGCGCAAATACGGTGGTCCTGCGGCCGGAGAATTCCATTACCCTGCTTCTGGAGAACGACATAAACACCAATCTTGTCCACCTTGATATCCACCTGAAAAACGCAGACGGCCAGGCCGCCCGTGCGCCCATTGTGGCAGGGGAGATACTTGGTGATGCTGACGTATCCCTCCAGGGGAAGGACTGCGGAACCGTGCGCCTTGTGGCCAACTCCTCCGTGGACCTTGACAGGGGCAAGTTCCTCACCTCCCAGATTACCGGCACCCTGGGAAACAGATACGTCAGACTGGCAATCGTTTTCCTCATTGTTCTGTTCGTTGCCTACATAGCGTTCATTATCATCTACAACATCAACCGCATTCGCCGCAAGCGGGCTGCAGATGCGGTCGCTCGGCAGCGCATTGCCCAGCTCAGAGCCCAGGAGGACCAGCTCACCACTGGCATGACCTTTGAGGAGATAGAAAAAAAGCACGCCGCCCGCAGCTATGACGAGCGCTATAAGCGCCGCTGAACGGCTGAACACCATATCACATGCCCTCTCCGGAGCCTTTGCCTGGCTTCGGAGAGGTTTTTTGTGTCGAAATGCACAAATATGAAAGTCTGCCATTTCAAAAAATTCATATTCGTCTGAAAAACAATTATACGGCTTGCAAAAATGCAGGATGAGGCATATAATACTTGTAGATTCTTGAAATGAGGCCCAGATTATGAAAAGTATTTCCAAAGTAGCCGCAGGCATAGCCCCCTCTGCAACCCTTGCAATAACCGCCACCGCCAACGAAATGAAGGCCCGTGGAATCGACGTTATCGGCTTCGGCGCCGGTGAGCCGGATTTCCCCACGCCGGAGTCCATAAAGGCTGCCGGTATCAAGGCCATCCAGGATAACCAGTCCCGGTATACCCCCTCCGCCGGCGTTATGCCTCTCCGGAAGGCCATATCCGCATATATGGAGAGGACCTTCGGACTCAGCTATGCGCCTAACCAGATCTGCGTCACCAGCGGCGCAAAGCACGTTATCTATATAACGCTTCAGGTCCTGCTTGACCCGGGCGATGAGGTCATTCTGCCCGCTCCTTACTGGGTAACCTATGCGGAGGCCATCCGCATGGCCGGCGGCGTTCCCGTTATTGTCGAGACCACGGAGGAAAACCGCTTCAAGATGACTCCGGAGCAGCTCCGGAACGCCATCACCGATAAGACCAAGTGCCTTATAATGACGAACCCCTCAAATCCCACCGGTATGCTCTATTCTCCCGATGAGGTCAGAGCCCTCAGTGAGATTATCTGCGAGAAGGACCTTTACGTTCTGGATGACGAGATTTACGCCTGCCTTATCTACAACGGCGAATTCCTTTCCTTTGCCTCCGTCTCCGATGAGATGAAGGAGCGGACGATTATCATAAACGGCGTCTCCAAGACCTATGCCATGACCGGCTGGCGTATCGGCTTTGCGGCGGGGAATACGGAAATCATGAAGGCTATGTCCAATTATCTGAGCCATTCCACCGGCAACGCCTCCAATGCCGCCCAGTTCGCCTCCATCGAGGCCTATTCCGGAGAGCAGTATACTGCGGAGAAAATGCGTCAGGAGTTTGACCGCCGGAGAAAGTACTTCGTCTCCCGGGTGAACGCCATGGAGCTTGTGAGCTGTCTGGAGCCCGACGGGGCCTTCTACGTATTCATGAATGTAAAGAAGACCTTCGGAATGACCCTCTGCGGCGAGCAGATCAATTCCAGCGCCGATTTCTGCGCCGCCCTTCTGAAGCACGGCCTTGTGGCCACGGTCCCCGGCAACGCCTTCGGCGCCGACGGCTACGTCCGCTGGTCTTATGCCACCAGCATGGAGAACATCAGAAACGGTCTTGACAGACTTGAGAAGTTCCTGCAGAGCTGATTTGTAACTAAAAACCGGACCTCCGAATATGCTGTATTAAAAGCATGATCGGAGGTCTTTTTGTATGTGGGGAAAAAGGGCTGTCGTGGGCGGCGTTCTTGCGGTTGCGGGGGCAATGATAGTGCTGGCGGTGCTGCTGCCCACGAGCCTCTGGTGGCTCATAATCGGCTTTGCCATTCTTTGTCTCGGCCTGTATGTCATGAAAAAGTGCTGAGGGGAATATACTCCCTGCAGAGGCTATTATTCTGCAAGGGGTGTTGAAGTTGGACAATCAATTGGTATTTACAGAGAAGCTCTACAAAAGGGCCGTACTGAGCCGGACCTTTACAAAGGAGGACAGCGGCGAATTCGTCATTCCGGACACGGAGCCGGACGCCCTTCGGGTGGTTTTCGCCTGCGCCGCACCGTACATACGCACAAAGGAGGCTGCGGCCGGGAGAGTGAGCGTATCGGGAGTGACGGAGCTGACCGTTATCTACGTTCCCGAGGGAGGGAAGGAGCTGCGGAGGGTCACCTCCTCGGTGCCCTTTGCCTCAAGCTGCGAAGGGGAGGAGATAAGCGAGTTCTGCCAGGTTGCTGCGAGCGTGGAGTGCGCGCAGTGCGACGGGAGGATAATCAATTCCCGGAAGCTGGGCGTTCATGTGGAGCTTATATACCGCATTCAGGTTTACTGCGACGGAAAGATAACCCTGCCCACAGGCTTTTCTGAGCCGGAGGGAAAGGAGACGCTTACGGAAACCCTGCGCCTCTGTCTTCCTGCGTGCGTTACCGAGAAAACGGTCTCCCTGACGGACAGCCCTTCCGCAGGCGGCATCGCCCAGGTGCTTGCGTCAACGGTCTGCCTGAGAAACGAGGACGTGAGGGTGGTGGGGGCCAAGGCCGTGGTGCGGGGAGCCGCAGTCACCAAGAGCCTGTGCACCATGAAAAACGGGGAAGCGGAAATGGTCACAACGGAGAGCCCTTATTCCCAGGTCATGGAGCTGGAGGGCGAAATGGAGGGGGCGATATTCAACGTCACGGCCGCTCCAACCGGGCTTTATGTGTCTCTGGAGCAGGATACTCTCTCCATTGAGGTCCATGCGGTGCTGCAGCTTACGGCCTATGAAAAGTCGGAGCTCAGCTACATAAAGGACGCTTATATCTCCGGCATGGACAGCTGCATTGAGACCGAGACCCTTACCCTGGACTCACTGACCGGTTTTGAAAGTCTGCCTGTTGAGGCCGCCTTCAGCTTCGGCACGCCGGAGAAGGTGAGGTCCATTGCGGCGGTCCGGGCTCTGGGCGGAGCTCCTTCCGTGGAGGACGGAGCGCTCACAGTTCCCATGTCCGGGGCGGTGGTGTTCACAAACGAGGCAGGGGAGTATTTCGGCTCCGTGCGGAGGGGCACCGCACAGTATGCCAAATCCCTGGACAGTGGCTTCACCTGGGAGCCCGTGGGGTTTTACTCTGAGGATGAGAAGGCGGAGTATAACCGGACGGAGGAGGGCATAGCCGCCAGGACCTCCGGCCTTGTGACCTGCGCCAGGTACAAAAAGGAAACGGCTCAATACGTTGTCAAACTCACAGGCCGGGAACAGGAGAGCTGCGGCCGGTGCCCCTCCATAATTGCGTGCAGAGCCGGCGAGAATACGACACTCTGGGAGCTTGGCAAGCATTACTCCGTAGCCCTCGGAGACATTCTGAGCGCCAACGGCATGGCGGAGGGACAGGAGCCCACGCCGGGTCAGCTCCTTATTATCCCGGTAAAGATGAAAAAACAGGGGAAATCAGTATAAAAAAATAACAAAAGGCACTTGCCACGGTGAAAGCAATGTGCTAAAATGCCTTTCGGAAACATTTTACCAACGAAGGGAAGAAATATATGTCCGGACATTCCAAATGGCACAATATTCAAAAGACAAAGGGTGCGGCAGACGCCAAGAGAGCCCAGGCCTTCACCAAGATCGCCCGCGAGATGATCGTGGCGGTCAAGGAGGGCGGCAGCGGTGACCCCGCCAACAACTCCCGCCTGGCTACCGTTATCGCCAAGGCCAAGGCTGCCAATATGCCCAATGATAACATCAAGCGCACCATCGACAAGGCCCTGGGCAGCGGCAACACCGATAACTTCGAGACCGTCACCTATGAGGGCTACGGCCCCGAGGGCGTGGCTGTCATCGTGGACGCCATGACCGATAACCGCAACCGCACCGCCTCCGAGGTACGCCACCTGTTCGATAAGTACGGCGGAAACATGGGCGCCGCCGGCTGCGTCTCCTGGTCCTTCGACAAGAAGGGCGTCATCGTCATCGACAACGAGGATGAGGAGCTGGACGAGGATACGGTCATGGAGGACGCACTGGAGGCCGGAGCCGAGGACTTCAGCCCCGAGGATGAGGCCTTCGAGGTCTACACCGACCCGGATTCCTTCCCCGCCGTGGCCGCCGCTCTGGAGGGCAAGTATAGGTTCCTCTCCGCCCAGATCGAGATGGTCCCCCAGAATTACGTCAAGCTCACCGACCCGGACAACATCATGAAGTTCGAGAAGATGCTTGACCTTATGGACGACAACGAGGATATCCAGAACGTCTGGACCAACAGGGAAGAGTAAGAAGCCAAAAATCAAAGACGCTTTGCCAAACGGCAGAGCGTCTTATTTTTTATATTCGGCTATATCGCTTAACTGGCAATCAAGTATTTCACAGAGCCTGTTAAGGGTGTAGGTGCTGATATTATCGTTTTTCCTCAGCCTGTCAAGCT
>JAFPTE010000194.1 GCA_017400415.1 Oscillospiraceae bacterium | reverse complement strand
CAGAGCTCGTCCCCGCCCTCGGAGAATACGGGCTCGTAAAGGCTGATGGGCTCCGCCACGGCGTCCATGGCGCAGACCACCTGGCTGCGGCTGACCCCCAGCTCCTTTGCAATCTCCTCCGTGGTGGGCTCCCGGCCGGACAGGGCGGTCAGCTTCTCCCGGGCCTGAAGCACCCGGTAGGCCAGATCCCGGAGGCCCCGGCTAACCCGCACCGGGCTGTTGTCCCGCAGGTAGCGCCGTATCTCCCCGGCTATCATGGGCACCCCGTAGGTGGAAAAGCACACGTTCATGGAGGGGTCGAAGTTGTCAATGGCCTTGATGAGCCCAATGCAGCCCACCTGGAACAGGTCGTCGGCGCTGTCGCATCGGGAGGTGAAGCGCTGGATAACGCTTAAAACCAGCCGCAGGTTCCCCTCAATAAGCCTGTCACGGGCGGCCATGTCCCCGGCCCGGGCCTTTTTCATAAGCTCCAGAGTCTCCTCGCTTTTCAGCACCGGCAGCCGTGACGTATTCACCCCGCAAAGTTCAACCTTGCCCTGCATCTCTGTCCTCCCGTGCCGCAGCAGCGGCACAGAAAGTATCTCCAGCGGCGCTTCCTTTAATACATCTGCCGCCGGTCCCAATATTTACCGGCCGTCAAGCTGCCCTATTCCGCCCGGAGATGGGTTCTCTGCCTGTGCAGAACGGAAAAACGGCAGAACGGGCTTGACAGCACCACGTTAGCGTGGTAATATGCTAAAGCAGAAAAGCGATTGGAGGATATCATGGATATATTTGAAGGGGAAAACGAGAGGCTTCTGGTGCAGGCTCTGTGCGGCCTTGCCTCCCAGGAGGAGTGCCGCAATCTTCTGGAGGACCTGCTGACGGGCCGGGAGATTGAGTCCCTGAGCCAGCGCATAAGGGTTGCCCAGCTTCTGCGGCAGGGCTCCACCTATCAGGAGGTGGAGGAGCGCACCGGCGCCAGCACGGCCACCATCGGCCGGGTGAACCGCTGCCTGCGCTACGGCTCCGGGGGCTACAAGGCCGCCCTGGACAGGTGGGAGGAGAATTATGGAGATAAATGAAAACCTGCTGTTTGCCTCCGAGCGGGCGGAGCTGAAGCTCCGCAGGCTCTATCAGAGCCGGGGCTACAGCCTTTACAGAATGGTGAAATTCGAGCCCTACGACCTCTATGCGGAAAACCGCAGCTTCGTGGTGGGCAACAGCATACTGACCTTCACGGACCGCCGGGGCCGCCTTATGGCCCTGAAGCCGGACGTGACCATGTCCATCATAAAGAATTACCGTGGGGGCCGGGAGCAGGTCTATTATGCCGAGAGCATATACCGTGAGGGCGCCGACGGGGCCCTCCGGGAGCTCCGGGAGACCGGCGTGGAGCGCCTGGGTGACGTGGACACAGCCACGGAGGCGGAGGTACTGGCCCTGGCCGCCGACAGTCTGGCGGTGCTGGACAGCCGCTATATTCTGGACGCCGCCTCCATGGCCTATGTGGCGGCACTGGAGGAGGCCGCCGGGATCCGGGGCGAGCTCTCCGTGGCCCTGCGCCGGGCCCTTATGGCGAAGAACGCCGCCGGAGTCCGGGCCCTTCTCAGGGATACGGCTGCGCCGGACCGGGTGAGGAAGGCCTGGGAGACCCTGGCGGAGCTCTACGCCCCGGCGGAGCGGGCGGTTCTTGAGCTCTATGAGCTGTGCCTCTCCGACGATATGGAAAAGGCCGCCGGGGAGCTGGGAGAGCTGAGCCGCCGGGCGGAGGTCAACGTGGACTTCTCCGTTATATCCGACGGCAGGTACTATAACGGCATCGTCTTCAAGGGCTATCTGCCCGGGGTGCCCTCCGCCGTTCTCAGCGGCGGGCGCTATGACGGCCTGGCGAAGCGGCTGGGCAAGGACTGCGGCGCCGTAGGCTTCGCAGTCTACACAGAGTATCTGAACGGGAGGGAGAGCTTATGATACGGGTGGCACTGCCCAAGGGCAGACTGGGTGAGCGGGTCTATGACCGCTTCGAGCAGGCCGGCTGGGGCTGCCCGGCCATCCGGGAGGATAACCGGAAGCTGATTTTTGAAAACCCGGAGCGGGGCATAAGCTATTTCTGGGCCAAGCCCTCGGACGTAGGGGTCTACGTTCAGCACGGGGCTGCGGACCTGGGGGTCTGCGGCAGCGACATTCTGGACGAGCAGACGCCGGAGGTTTTTGAGCTTCTGGACCTGGGTCTGGGGGTCTGCCGCATGTGCGTGGCGGCGCCGAAGGGCTTTGAGATGCCCCGGGGCCGGGCCCTGCGGGTGGCCACCAAGTTCCCCCGGACCGCCCGGGACTATTATTCCCGCCGCAGCGTGGATATCGACATAATCGAGCTCCACGGCTCCATTGAGCTGGCCCCGGTGGTGGGCCTTTCGGACGTTATCGTGGATATTGTGGAGTCCGGCCGGACCCTTCGGGAGAACGGCCTGGAGCCCATCGAGACCGTTTCCGCCGTCAGCGCCCGGCTCATCGCCAACACTGTCAGCTACAAATTCAAGTATGACAGCATCACCGCCGTAAAGGCGGCCCTGGAGGAGACAGGAAAATGAGGATAATCGAATATTCCTCCGTGAAGCCGGAGGAGGTTTTGTACCGGGGGGCCAACGTGAAGGACCGGGCCCTGGAGGACCGGGTCACGGAGATAATCGCAAAGGTCCGCAGGGAGGGGGACGCCGCCCTTCGGTATTATGCGGAGAAGTTTGACGGGGGTGCCCCGGAGTGCCTGGAGGTCACCGGGGAGGAGAAGAAGGCCGCCATGGAGCGGGTGGACCCGGCCCTTTACAGGGTCATGGAGAAGGCCGCAGAGAATATCCGGGACTTTCACAGCCGCCAGATACGCCAGGGCTACGTTATGGCGGAAAGGCCCGGGGTCATCCTGGGCCAGAAGGTGACGCCCATCGAGCGGGTGGGGCTCTACGTCCCCGGCGGCACCGCCGCCTACCCCTCCACTGTCCTTATGGACGCCATTCCCGCCGTGCTGGCAGGCTGCAGCCAGATTGTCATGGTGACCCCGGCCAGGGCCGGGCAGGTGCCGGACGCCATTATTGCCGCCGCCCAGGTGGCGGGGGTCCACCGGATATTCAGAACCGGCGGCGCCCAGGCCGTGGCGGCCCTGAATTTTGGAATTTTATGTAATGATAAAAATAGTCTTTATTTTACCACACAAGTTAATGGAGATGTAGGAACAAGAAAAGGAAGTTCATATATTTATACTATTGATATGAGAAAAATTGATTGTTATGATT
>JAFPTE010000193.1 GCA_017400415.1 Oscillospiraceae bacterium | reverse complement strand
TATTTTTCGATGGTATAGGCGTCGCAGAGGCGCATTTCCTCCACGCTTGCAAGCTTCATTTTTATCACTTCCCTGCAGTTATTATAACATTTTGGCGTCTAATTGTCGAGAATAACCGTTGACCGGCGGGGGCGATTCCGTTATAATCTTGATATGTAAGAGTATAAGGACAACAACTCACGGAGGAGGAATAATATATGAGCGAGTGCTGGAGAGGCTTCAAGGGCACACACTGGAGAGAGGACGTTAACGTCCGGGACTTCATCCAGGCGAACTACACCCCCTACGACGGGGATGAGAGCTTCCTGGCCGGTCCCACGGAGGCCACTGACAGGCTATGGGGGCGCCTGCAGGAGCTTCAGAAGGAGGAGCGGGAGCACAACGGCGTGCTTGACTGCGAGACCGAGGTGGTCTCCGGCATCACGGCCTACGGCCCCGGCTACATCGACGAGAGCATGAAGGATCTGGAGAAGATTGTGGGACTCCAGACGGACAAGCCCCTGAAGCGGGCCTTTATGCCCTTCGGCGGCATAAAGATGGCGGAGCAGGCCGCCGGCACCTACGGCTACAAGGTGAACCCCGCCTTCCACAAGATTTTTACCGAGTACCACAAGACCCACAACCAGGCAGTTTTTGACGTTTACACCCCGGAGATGAAGAAGGCCCGCCACGCCCACATCATCACCGGCCTGCCGGACACCTACGGCAGAGGCCGCATTGTGGGCGACTACCGCCGTGTGGCCCTGTACGGCATAGATTTCCTCATTCAGAAAAAACAGGAGGACTACGACAACTGCGGCGACCGCACCATGTCTGACGAGATAATCCGTCAGCGGGAGGAGCTGGCCGACCAGATAAAGGCCCTGGCCGCCATGAAGGTCATGGCCGCCGCCTACGGCTTCGATATCTCCCGCCCGGCCCGGAACGCCGCCGAGGCGGTCCAGTGGCTGTACTTCGGGTACCTGGCCGCCATCAAGACCCAGAACGGCGCCGCCATGAGCGTGGGCAGAGTTTCCACCTTCCTGGACATATATATTGAACGGGACCTGCGGGAGGGCACCCTTACGGAGAGCCAGGCCCAGGAGCTCATCGACCACCTGGTCATGAAGTTCCGCATGGTGAAGTTCGCCCGTATCCCCAGCTACAACCAGCTCTTCTCCGGCGACCCGGTCTGGGCAACCCTGGAGGTGGCCGGTCTGGGCATGGACGGCCGCCACATGGTCACGAAGAACGATTTCCGCTTCCTCCACACCCTGGAGAACATGGGCCCCAGCCCGGAGCCCAACCTGACGGTGCTCTATTCCTCCCGGCTGCCGGAGACCTTCAAGCTCTACGCCGCCCGGATTTCCGTGAACACCAGCTCCGTCCAGTACGAGAATGACGACGTTATGCGTCCCATCTGGAAGGACGACTACTCCATCTGCTGCTGCGTTTCTGCCACGGAGACCGGCAAGGAGATGCAGTTCTTCGGCGCCAGAGCCAACCTGGCCAAGGCCCTGCTCTACGCCATCAACGGCGGCGTGGACACCAAGACCCGGGACCAGGTGGGCCCGGAGATTCCCAGGATAACCTCCCAGTACCTGGATTACGACGAGGTCATGCACAAGTACGACCTGATGCTGGACTGGCTCAGCGAGCTCTACGTGAACATCCTGAACCTTATCCACTACATGCACGACAAATATTACTACGAGGCCGCCGAAATGGCCCTTATCGACACCAACGTGCGCCGCTCCTTCGCCACCGGCATTGCGGGCTTCTCCCACGTGGTGGACTCCCTTTCCGCCATCAAGTACGCCCGGGTGAAGGTCCTCCGGGATGAGGACGGCCTGGCCGTGGGCTTTGAGACCGAGGGCGACTTCCCCCGCTACGGCAACGATGACGACAGGGCAGACGATATTGCCGTGTGGCTCCTGAAGACCTTCATGAAGAAGATTTCCAAGCACCACACCTACCGGAACTCCGAGCCCTCCACCTCCATCCTTACCATCACCTCCAACGTGGTGTACGGCAAGGCCACCGGCGCCACCCCGGACGGCAGAAAGGCCTTCACTCCCTTCGCCCCCGGCGGCAACCCCAGCTACGGCGCAGAGAAGAGCGGCCTTCTGGCCTCCCTGAACTCCGTGGCCAAGCTCCCCTATGAGTACGCCCTGGACGGCATCTCCAACACCCAGACCATCAGCCCGGACACCCTGGGCCACGATGAGGGCAGCCGCAAGCGCACCCTGGTGAGCCTTATGGACGGCTACTTCGACAAGGGCGCCCACCACCTGAATGTGAACGTGTTCGGCACGGAGAAGCTCATTGACGCCATGGAGCACCCGGAGAAGCCGGAGTACGCCAACTTCACCATCCGTGTATCCGGCTACGCAGTGAAGTTCATAAGCCTCACAAGAGAGCAGCAGCTGGACGTTATCGCCCGGACCTGCCACAAGAGCATATGACCGTAAAGGGAGCCATACACTCCACAGAGTCCTTCGGCGCCGTGGACGGCCCCGGCATCCGGTTTGTGATCTTCCTCCGGGGCTGCCGCTTCCGCTGCCGCTACTGCCACAACCCGGACACCTGGGACCCCCGCAGTGACGATATGCGCACCGCCGGGGAGCTTCTGGACCTGGCGGAGCGGTACCGGCCCTACTGGGGAAGGGACGGGGGCATCACCGTTTCCGGCGGGGAGCCCCTTCTGCAGCTTTCCTTCCTGCTGGAGCTCTTCCGGGAGGCTAAAAGCCGGGGCATCTCCACCTGCCTGGACACCGCCGGAGGCCCCTTCACCAGAGAGGAGCCCTTTTTCGGGAATTTTCGTGAGCTCATGGACCTTACGGACCTGGTGCTCCTGGACCTGAAGGAGATCGACCCGGAAAAGCACCGGGCCCTGACGGGGCAGGATAACGCCAACGTTCTGGACCTGGCCCGGTACCTTTCGTCCATCCGCAAGGCAGTCTGGATCCGCCACGTTCTGGTGCCCGGAGT
>JAFPTE010000192.1 GCA_017400415.1 Oscillospiraceae bacterium | reverse complement strand
GTCAACGACACCCTGATGCGGGCCTGGGAGAGTATTCCACCCAATAGGCCGGATAATCTGGCTGCATTTATCGGGCGGCTGGCCAGAAACTCCGCTCTGAACCGAGCAGTATTCAACAGTGCAAAAAAGCGGGGCGGCGATGGGGACATGATTGCGGAGGAAATCTCGGAGCTCAGTATCCCCTCGTCCCAGAGCGGAGAAGCTATTGACGATGCACTGGCTCTCCGGGATGCAGTCAATTCCTTTTTGGCCTCTCTTCCCGGGGATCAGAGAATCCTTTTCGTCCGCCGTTACTGGTACATGAGCACCCTGGGGGACATCGCCCGGGATTACGGCCTGCCGCTGGGTACGGTAAAGTCCACCCTCTCCCGCCTGCGAAAACGACTGAAGAATCATCTCATAAAGGAGGGAATAACCCTGTGAACGGCAATAAGCTGCTCTGCACCCTGGAGCAGATAGACGACAAATACATCCTTGAGGCCCTGCCTGAAAACGCAAAGCCCATAAAGAGCTTTCACCGCAGACGGGTCATAGCCCTTGCCCTCTCAGCGGCGGCCATACTTGCCCTTGCCATAATCGGCAGCGTCCTTCTCCGGCCTGAAGCTGCCATTCCGGATGCCGGCACCCTGCCGGCCCCGTCTGTCCGGCAGACGGAAAACGCAGGCACAGAATATGTCCCGCCGGAAAAGGAGCCCTATGAGCCCCTGCCCGCCGAGCCCGGCACCTATAAGAGATATGCCCTTGCGCTGGCCTCCTACCCGGAACAGTATCCTTCGGTTTATTCAGATCTATCCAATGGTCCTGTTGTCTTCGACCAGCAGGCAAGCGCCTTATTCAGCAAGCAGAACAAGGACCGCTGGGAGCTCGGCAGAAACACGGTGCAGCCGAAAGAGTTCACATCTGCCACCGTTTCTGCATTTCTGAAGGGAGCGGGAACGAAAAACCGGGTGTACTCCCCTCTCAACGTTTACTTTGCCCTCTGTATGCTGGCGGAGAGCGGCAGCGGCGCCACCAGGCAACAGGTGCTTGACCTGCTTGGCGCAGACAGCATAGAGGCCCTCCGTGAGAATGCCGGAAAGCTGTGGCTTTCCAACTACCAGAACGACGGCATGACCAGCAGCATTCTGGCAAGCTCTATCTGGGTTGACGAGGCCCTGGCAAAGAACGGACAGTACAATGAAAAGACCGCACAGCTTCTGGCAGACAGTTATTATGCCTCCCTGTTCTCCGGCGAAATGGGCTCAGAGCAGTATAACGAGGCCCTCCGCTCCTGGCTCAACGAGAACACCGGCAGAGAGCTCGGGGAGTACTCTTCCCGGGAGAGCTTCGATAAGAACACGGTTTTCGCTCTGGCCACAACCATCTTTTACGAGCAGAGATGGCAGACAGTGTTCAAGAAGGAGAATAACACAAAGGACACCTTCAAAGGCGCCGGAGGCAACCAGACGGTGGAATTCATGAATGACACCGATCTTACAGGAGAGTATTACTGGGGAGAAAAGTTCGGCGCGGCAAAAAAAGAGACAGGTGATGCATACAGCGCCCTGTGGTTTATGCTGCCGGACGAGGGAGTGACGCTGGATGAACTTCTCTCCGACCCGGAGGCCCTGGCTTTTATCACCGGATACCGGCCCAACAGAAGGGACGTTAAGCTGAATCTGACCGTACCTAAATTCGACGTAAGCTCAAACATGGAGCTCTCGGATGAGCTTCAGATCCTGGGAGTAAAGGATGCCTTCAGCGACAAGGCCGATTTCTCTTCTCTTATCAATTTCTCGGCAGCCGTCAATAAGGTCAGCCACTCCGCCAGATTCGCCATTGACGAGTCCGGAGTGACAGGCGCAGCATATACGGTAATAAAACTGTATAGCGGGTATCCTCCCGAAAACCCGGAGCTGGACTTCGTTCTGGACAGGCCCTTTATCTTCTTCCAGGAATCGGACACAGGCTCAGTACTTTTTGTGGGCATTGTAAATAACATATAAAAGAAAAAATCCTTGGAACCGAAAGGTTTCAAGGATTTTTTGGTGGAGACGGTCGGGATCGAACCGATGACCTCCTGAATGCCATTCAGGCGCTCTCCCAGCTGAGCTACGCCCCCGAAGTGAGGCCCCGTGGCCTCAACAGGTGCTATAATAGCACAGTGGATCTAAAATGTCAAGGATTTTTTTATTTTTCTTCCGGATTCTTTTCAGCCGTGTCCCCAAGGCCTCTTGCCGCCTCCATCATAATGGCGCACTCCATGCGCTTTCTGAACAGGTCGCAGCCGTATTCATAGGTGCCGGTGATGTCGCCGGTGGCGTGGTAGGCGTTGGCAGCGCAGCCGCCGGAGCAGTAAAGCCTGGCCCAGCAGTTGTCGCAGTCTCTCCGGGCGTAGACGTTAGTGAGCTTGAAGCGGTCCCGCAGGTCCTTGTTGGTGACGCCGTCCCAGATATTGCCCATGAGGTACTTCTCGTCTCCCACGAACTGGTGGCAGGGGTACAGGTCGCCCCAGGGGGTTACCGCCATGTACTCCGTGCCGGCGCCGCAGCCGGAAATGCGCTTATAGATGCAGGGACCGTGCTTCAGGTCTATCATGTAGTGGTAGAAGGTTATGGGCTTGCCCTCCCGCTCCCGGCGGAGCATATCCTCAGCCAGAATTTCGTACTGGCGGTAGAGCTCGGGCTTATCCTCCTCCGTCAGGGCATAGGGATCCGTAGGGGCGCAGACCACAGGTTCCATGCTGAGCTCTGTAAAGCCCAGATCGGCCAGATGGAACAGGTCGTTTGTAAAATCTATGTTGTTGTGGGTATATGTTCCCCGGACGTAATAGCTCTTATCGCCCCGGGCCTTGGCAAACTTCTGAAACTTGGGGATAATAGTGTCATAGCTGCCCCGTCCGGCGTAATCCTTCCGGAGCCTGTCGTGGACCTCCTTCCGGCCGTCGATGCTCATGACAACGTTTGACATCTCACGGTTAGCAAACTCGATAACGTCGTCATCCACCAGAACGCCGTTGGTGGTGAGGGTGAAGCGGAAGTTCTTCCCCTTCTCCTTCTCGATGCTTCTGGCGTAGGCCACAAGCCTCTTGACCACGTCCCAGTTCATAAGGGGCTCACCGCCGAAGAAGTCCACCTCCAGGTTTACACGCTTGCCGGAGTTCTCTACCAGGAAGTCCAGGGCACGCTTGCCCACCTCAAAGCTCATAAGGGCCCTGTCGCCGTGATATTTGCCCTGGCTGGCAAAGCAGTACTGGCAGTTAAGGTTGCAGGTGTGGGCCACATGGAGGCACAGAGCCTTTATAACGTTGCTGCGTTTTTTGAAATCGAAGGCTATGCCGGCAAACTTATCCTGGGTAAAGAGCCTGCCGCTGTTCTTGAGCTCTTCAATATCCTCCAGGCACTGGCGCAGGTCAGCGTCCGTCACGTCCTCCCTGTCAGCATACTTCTCCAGCATGAGGCGGATAATCTCCTCATGGGGCGTATTCTCATACAGGGCGATCATATCATAGGCCACCTCATCCACAACGTGGATGGAGCCGGAATAAACGTCCAGGACGATATTGTAGCCGTTGAGCTTATATTGGTGGATCATGGGTGCACTCCCTTTGGTATCAAAAAAATACCGCCTGCGATAACGCAAGCGGCTGTTTTTTGGACTGAATCAGTCCTTATGCTCGCACTTCTGATTGGCGACGCCGCAAGAGGTCTTGCAGGCGGACTGGCAGGAAGTCTGGCACTCACCGCAGCCGCCCTGAGCGGAGGTCATCTCACGGGTATCAAGAGTCTGAATACGCTTCATTGACAAGGGGTCTCCTTTCCGCTGTTTGTTGGAGCTATTTTACAACAGTTTTTTGAATCGGTCAATAGTTTTTCCGTTTTTTCCCGGATATTCCAAATAAATACTTTTCTTGACACGGCGGGCTGATTGTGATAAATTCATATTATCTATTCCCTGGAGGTGGCCTATGAAACGCAGGCTCATATCATTGCTCCTTGCCCTTACCCTTCTTTTCTCAATCTCCGCTGCGGCCCTTGCGGTGGACGATATTCGTGAAACGGATTTCTTTGAAGACCGTGAACACACCGACCTGAGCTTTTCCGACCTGGAGTATAAGCCCTTCGACCTGGAGGCCTTCAATGCAAAATGCGACGAGGTCCGCAAGCTGCTGGAGGACGCCAAAAACGCCGATGAGGTGACAAAGCAGGTCCTGAGCCTCTCTGAGGACGTCCGTATGGCATCTACGCTGTATAACCTTATCTACGTAAAGGCCGGTCAGGATGTCAACAATGACGAGCTCAGCCAGACCCAGGAGGATGCCTCCGTGCTGGCCACCAAGGCCTATGACGGCCTTCTGGTCCTTATTAAAGAGATTATCGCCTCCCCCTGCCTTCCTGCGTTGGATGACCTTATCCCGGAGGATGAGCTGGAGGACTATGCCAACTACACTCCCGTAACTGAGGAGCAGCTGGAGATGGAGCGTGAGGAGAACACCCTTGTATCCAAGTACCGCAAGCTCTCCAACCGTAATTACTCCGCAACCTACAACAAGAAGACCTGGCATGAGAGCGAGCTGGTGGACGCCTATTATGCCGGCAAGATCAATTACAATCAGTACCGCAAGATTTATGAGCTGTGCGCCATTGCCCGGGCCAACTCCGTGGGTCCTGTCTATATGGAGCTTATGAACCTTCATAAGAAACAGGCCGCCACCTATGAGTATGACGACTACGCCGTTTTTGCTTACGAGCAGATTTATGTCAGAGGCGAGTTTACCCCTTCTGACAGCGAGGAATTCTCCAACAGCATTCAGGAGTATCTTGTTCCTGTCTATAAGGCACTGGATGAATACTGCCAGGACCAGGGACAGCTGAAAAATCCGCCCACCTACACGAGCGAAGAGGCCCTGAAGCTCATCGGCACCAACATGGCAAAATTGTCCTCTGAGCTCTACGAGTCCCACAATTACATGCTCACCCACAACATGTACGACGTGGGCCCCGGCCGCAGCAAGACCCAGGGCGCCTACACCACCTATTTCTCCGCCTACGGCGCTCCCTTCCTCTTCAGTGAAGAGGATTCCGGCTTCTCCGCCCTGAGCACCATGATTCACGAGAGCGGCCACTACAACAACTTCTACTGGCAGGCTCCCATCTGGACCGGCGAGAGCAAATCCACCGATATAAGCGAGGTCCACTCCCAGGGCCTGGAGCTCCTCTTCACCCACTGGTACAATGATTATTACAAGTGGGATGCGGAAAAGGCCAAGAACCTGGTTATCGACAACATCCTCTACGCCATTGTCACCGGCGCAGCCATCGACGAGCTGGAGCGTTTCGCCTATTCCTTTGAAGGCGAGCTGACTGTCACCGACATGAACGAGAAGTGGGCTGAGATCTGCTACCGCTACGGCCTCTATGACTCTCCCCAGGAGGAGGGCTACGAGTGGGTAAACGTCAACCACATCTTTGAGGTCCCCTTCTACTATATCAGCTACGCCATCTCCGCTGCAGGCGCTTTCCCCTTCTGGATCGAGTCTGCGTACGATTACTTCGGAGCTGTGGACGATTACCTGAGATTTGTTTCTCTTGAACGGCTCTATGACATTGAAGAGAGCTTTACGGATGCGGGCATGGATTTCAAGCTTGACCGTGGCCACATCTGGGACCTGTCAAAGCGTCTTGTAAAGATGCTGAAGCTGGATTCCGGGCTCTCCCCTGTCCACGACATTGTTTATACCGACGTGGGCGAGGAGGACTGGTTCAAGGCTGCTGTCGACAGGGTGACAGAGCTTGACCTTATGCCTCCTGCAGACCCCGAGGCCTTTATGCCCAACGAGCGTGCCACACGAGGCCTGGTGGCAGACGCCCTCTTCCGCCTCAACGGTGACGTTTTCTATGAGGTTCCGGAATACACCTTCAAAGATGTTCAGCACGGCCAGAAGTACGCCCAGGCCATCTACTGGGCCCAGGAAAACGAGATTGTAAAGGGCTATACCTCCACCGTCTTCGGCGCCGACAATGCCGTCACCAGAGAGCAGACTGCGACGATTCTCTACCGAATCTCCGGCGAGAAGGCCTCTGAGGCCTCTCTGGAGCGTTTTAAGGATGCGGAAAGGGTAAGTGCCTATGCAAGAGAAGCTATGGCCTGGGCCGTTGAGAAGGGCATTTTCAACGGCACTGAGGAGGGCTATCTCTTCCCCAGAAATTATATAACCCGGGCACAGCTCGCCCAGGTCATGTCTAACTACATGGATATGAAGGCTGCATAAAAAGCTCCGGCGCCGCTTAATAGCGGCGCCGGATTTCTTTTAATAATTGGCGGCGGAGACTTCAAAGTAGGACTGGGGGTGGGCGCAGACCGGGCACACGTCCGGGGCCTTGGTGCCCACCACGATATGGCCGCAGTTGCGGCACTCCCAGATTTTTACCTCGCTCTTCTCAAAGACCTGGGCGGTCTCCACATTGTGCAGAAGGGCGCGGTAACGCTCCTCATGGTGCTTTTCAATCTGACCTACGGCGCGGAATTTGGCTGCCAGCTCCGTAAAGCCCTCTTCATCTGCGGTACGGGCAAAGTCCTCATACATATCGGTCCACTCGTAATTTTCTCCCTCCGCAGCAGCAGAGAGGTTTTCTGCGGTGGTGCCGATGCCGCACAGCTCCTTGAACCACATCTTGGCGTGCTCTTTCTCGTTGTCGGCGGTTTTCAGGAAGATTTCCGCTATCTGCTCAAAGCCCTCCTTCTTGGCCTTGGAGGCAAAATAGGTGTACTTGTTCCTGGCCTGGGACTCGCCGGCAAAGGCGGCAAGGAGATTCTGCTCGGTTTTGGTTCCGGAATAGGGATTCTTGGACATAATGATTCTTCCTTTCGTATTGTGATGGTATCTTTATTCTTTTATTTGGCGAAGCGATTATTCTTATGGCCCATTCGGATATAGATATACTCCGAAACAAGGGCTATGAATTCGGAATTCGTGGGCTTTCCTCTGTCCTGGGAGATGCTGCTGCCGAAAATCTCCTTGGCTAAGGCGAAGTCTGCCCTGTTCCAGCAGATTTCAATGGCGTGGCGCATGGACCGCTCCACCTTTGCCGGGGTTGCAGACTTGACTTCTGCAATGTAGGGGTACAGTCTGCGGGAGACCGGCTTCGGAAGCCCGCCCTCCTTAATGCTGTACAATACCGCCTCCCGGAGATAGAGATAGCCGTCCAGGTTTGCGGGTATGCCCATATCCGCAAAAATCATGGTTACCTCCTGGAAGGGGTCAATGAGCTCAAGGCAGGGCTGGGAGGCGCAGTTATAAAGCTGCTCAATCCGTCTGCCCACAAGGATGGGGCTGCAGGGCTTCTCGAAGACATAGGAGGCCCCGCATTTTCTTGCCGCAGCAGCCGCCAGCATGGTGGGCAGGCCTGAGAGCACAACGAAGATCGGAGCCTCACTGCGGCTTCCCTGAAGCGCTTTTTCAATGACCTCCCCAAAGTCCATTCCGGGCAGAAAGGTTCCGATAAGCACCACGTCCGGCCTGTCCCGGCAGATGAGCTCAAGAGCACTCCTGCCGTTTTCAACGACACGGAGCTCTCCGATGGAGTCTCTGGTTCTCAGGTGGTCGGCCAGAGCCCGGCAGTCGTCGTCCGGAAGGTCTGCCAGCAATACCTTAATCTTTCTATCCATTATCCCACGCCCCTAAGTATAAGTATCTTAATCATACACCTTTTGGGAAAAGCTGTCTGTCGAAATATGTCGAAAACCCGGTTTTTTATTTTGCCGTGAGGTATTCTCTCTCTTCTTTCGTCAGAACAAGGTCCGCTGCGGCCGCAGCCCTGCGGATGGAAGCGGCTGTGGAGCCGCCCACAATGGGAAACACGTTCATATCATCTCCGAGCATCCAGGCAAGGACAATCTGGGCAACGTCAGCGCCCTTCTTCTCTGCCAGGGCCTCACAGCGGGAGAGGCGCTCATAGTTTTCCGGGCAGTCGTAGCCCCAGGCTGTGTTGAAGCCGAATAGGCTCATTATCCTGCCCTTATCCTCACTCTTAAGCTTACCGGAGAACACACCGCCGCAGAGGCTTGCCCAGGCGAGCACAGGCATACCGGAGGAAGAATAGAACTCCCGCTCCTCCCTGTGCTTCTCCCCTGTCACGGTCTTGCAGCCGTTGCCCCAGGGGTCCCGCTTCTGAATGCCCAGGCTGTAATGGGGGCTGGACACGGAGAAGCCCTCAAAGCCGTGGCCCCTGGCATAAGCATTGGCTTCCTCAATGCGCCCTGCGCTCCAGTTGGAGGTGCCGATGACTCCCACCTTGCCCTCTTCCCGGAGCTTTGCCATGAACTCAACGATTTTACCTGCGGGCAAAAGCTCCAGGTCACGGTGCAGCAGGTAGATGTCTATAAAGTCCGTTTCCAATGCATCCAGGGATCTCATCAGATCCTCCCGGGCGCATTTTTCATTTACCCTGGGAACGAAGGCAAAGGAGGGATGGCAGCACTTGGAGATAATGACTACTCTGTCTCTCTTGCCTGACCGGAGGAGCCAGCGGCCGATGGCCCCCTCACTGCCGCCATATTCACGGGCCGTATCAAGGGTATTGATACCCGACTCCAGGGCTGCCTCAATAAGCTCATCGACCTCCTGACCCGAAAAAAATGGCTTTGAGGAGGTGCCCAGTATAATCCTTGAAAGGGGATTTGCAACGCCGGTTATTTCTTTGTACTTCACAGTAATCACCCCTGTGTCAATCTCTACTGATAATACTATATTTTGCGGCCCAATGCAATACAAAAAACGGCATCTGCCGATTTGCAGATGCCGTTTTTCGTGGTGGAGACTGCTGGACTCGAACCAGTGACCTCCTGCGTGTGAAGCAGGCGCTCTAACCAGCTGAGCTAAGCCTCCAGGTGGTGACCCGTACGGGATTTGAACCCATGTTACCGCCGTGAAAGGGCGGTGTCTTAACCACTTGACCAACGGGCCCTTCCAAGAAGAGGGCTTTCCGGGATGCGGCTGCATCCCGAAAAGCCTGTGGTAGCGGCGACTGGATTCGAACCGGTGACACCGCGGGTATGAACCGCGTGCTCTAGCCAACTGAGCTACGCCGCCTCAAAGAAGCAAGTGTTATTATACATACTTCCATGTGTCTTGTCAAGTAAAATTTTAAGTTTTTGGGATTTTTTCAGGCGGCCAGGTCAAGGAAAGCCGAAACGGTCCTCTCCTGCTGGTCCTTTCGAGTAATGGACGGGGTGCCGTCCCCTGCCTGCATTCCGTAATCGCCGAAGAAGGAATGGCAGCCGCCGTCAATAACGATTTCCACTGTGTCCTCAGGCAGATTGGAGCGGTACTTATCGTATTTTTCACGGTTCAGAACCATATCCTGTGAGCCGTAGACGGTAAGAACCTTAAGCCCCGAATCCTTCAGGTCCGAGGTGGAGTAGGCCCCAAGGAGCACAAGGCCCTCCAGGCTTTCAGCATGGCTCTCCGCATAGACAGCGGCCATTGCCCCGCCCAGGGAGTGGCCGCCTATATACCAGTTCTTGATCTCCGGGTACCTGGCCATTATCTCATCGGCAGAATTAATGTTGAAAACCGCCAGATTAAAGGGCATCCTAGGGATGAAAACCGCAACACCCTTTTCCGCAATGGCGTCGCACAGGGCTGCGTAGGCGCTGAACTCAACCTTTCCCCCGGGATAAAACACAAATCCAGTCTCTGCTCCCTGGGGAACATATTCCAGGACTCCGGCGTTGTAGTCCGGCTTTACGCTGCCTGCCTCGGTTCCCTCAAGGGCGCCCTCAGAAGCGTGGTAATAATCCTCCGCATAAATCAGAAATGCGGCGGCAAGGGCCAGCACGATAAATGCAATTACTATCCAGGCCCACTGTGCCTTGGTAATTCTCATTCAAGCCTCCTGCAGACGGTCAACAAGCTCATGAACAATCTGTGCCGGGCGTTTTCTGCCTTCAAAGACCGTAATATCCGCATATTTTCGATAGAGCGGTACACGCTCATTATAAAGATCCAGAAGGGTCATCCCCTCCCCGATGGCCACTCCACGGCTTTCAAGCCTGTGCAGGCGCCTCTCCAGGCTTTTGAAGCCCACATAAAGGTAAACCACGGTGCCAATGCTCTTAAGGTGCTCCATGGCCTGTTCACGGTAAATAACGCTGCCTCCGGTGGCAATGACCGTGGGCTCCTTGGGAGCTATGGAGGCGTTCACCCGGCCTTCAATGTCCAGGAACCCCTCCAGACCGTGCTCCTTTATAAGAGCAGGCAGGGTCCTTCCGGTGGTTTTCTGGATAAGAATGTCGGAGTCCAGAAAATCCATTCCCATAAATTTTGCCAGCATAACGCCGATGGTGCTTTTTCCGCAGGCAGGCATACCTATCAGAACAATGTTCCTCACTTTTCAGCCTCCTCGGCTTTGATTTTGGGCAGATTCAGCTTCAAAGCTGCACTGGTGATACGGATTATTATAATCACGACCATACCTGCCAGCATGGCCAGCTCCTGACCTATGACCCCCCGCAGGAGGGCGCAGGCAATCGCCCCGGCGATGGAGGCCAGAGCGTAAATGTGCTTGACAAATATGTAGGGCCTGTTTCCTGCGAAAAGGTCACGCAGGACGCCTCCGCCCACGCCGGTAATCACGCCTACGAAGACGATAAGGTACGTGCTGTACTCCTCCGGCCTGGAATATGCGACGCCCATGCCGGAGACGGTATAGGCCGCAAGACCCAGAGTGTCCATTATCAGCAGAGCCCTGTCATAGAGCTTTGTGTTGTAATGGAGCTTATGCAGATAGACCGCAATAAAAGTTAGAAGGGACACGGACATCGCAACTATTGCATAGATTGGCCTTATAAAGACCATTGGCGGGGTCTGGCCCAGGAGTATATCCCTGACCATTCCGCCGCCGACAGCCGTTGTAAGTCCCAGTATAACCACGCCGAATGCGTCCATCTCCCTGCGAATGGCTGTAATGGCTCCGCTGATTGCAGAGGCCACTACACCCACCATTTCAAGGACAAAGACCACGCTGTCCATGGAAATCACAGGTCCTCTTCCTCCCCGGTATTATCATCAAACAGGTCATCTGCAGAGGTCATTGTGTCATTGTCCGCAGGCTTTTCCAGCGGCGCAGTGCCGTTTAAGAACTGCATTTCACTCCACTGCTGCCTGGTGACAAGGATCTGACGGGGCTTGGAGCCCTCAAAGGGGCCGACCACGCCGATTTCCTCCATCTGGTCCACAAGCCTTGCAGCTCTTGCGTAGCCCAGCTTCAGGCGACGCTGAAGCATGGAAACGGAGGCCTGCTGAGTTTCAAAGATAACGTCCACCGCCTGGGGCAGAAGCTCATCGTACTCCTTGCCCTTGGGCTCCTCCTGGGCGGAGGGCTTGCCGCCGGAGGACTTGTCCTCTGCAGCCTTCTCGATTTCGTAGATAACGTCCTCGGAATACTCTGCGGTGCAGCTCTGCTTCACGAAATCAACTATCTTCTCCCGCTCCTCATCGGAGACCCAGGAGCCCTGGATTCTGACGGGCTTTGAGGTGCCGATGGGCGCATAGAGCATATCGCCGTTGCCCATGAGCTTATCCGCCGCTCCGCCGGCGTCCAGAATGATGCGGGACTCCAGAGAGGAGGCCACCTTGAAGGAAATCCTGGAGGGGATGTTGGCCTTCATAAGGCCGGTGATAACGTCCGCACGGGGGCTCTGGGTGGCTATGACAAGATGTACGCCGGCGGCACGGCCCATCTGTGCCACACGGCAGATGGATTCCTCCACCTCCTTGGCGGCCACCAGCATAAGGTCTGCCAGCTCGTCTATGATGACGACCACAAAGGGAATGGGCGACTCACCCTGGGCCTTAAGATGCTCGTTATATCCGGCTATGTCACGGGCGCCCACCTCGGAGAAGAGGCGGTAACGCTTCATCATCTCCGTCACAGCCCACTGGAGAGCGCCGGCGGCCTTCTTGGCCTCGGTCACCACAGGGACAAGGAGGTGCGGAATGCCGTTATAGATCTTGAATTCCACCATCTTGGGGTCAATCATGATGAACTTGACCTCATCCGGCGTGGCCTTATACATAAGGCTGAGAATAAGGGAGTTAAGGCTCACGGACTTACCGGAGCCGGTGGTGCCTGCTATGAGCAGATGGGGCAGCTTATTGATATTGCCCACCATAACCTCGCCGCCGATGTTCTTGCCCAGGGCAAAGGTGAGCTTCGATTTGGCGTTCTGGAAGGTCGGGGAAGAGATAATCTCCCTAAGATACACAGTTGAGGTGTGCTTATTGGGAACCTCAATACCAACGGTGGATATCTTGTTGGGAATGGCCGCAATGCGGACGCCGCCCACGCCCAGGGCAAGGGCAATATCGTCAGCCAGACTTGTGAGCTTATTGAGCTTCACGCCGATTTCCAGTTCCATCTCATACCGGGTCACGGAGGGGCCGTTTATAATGTTGGAAATGTGCGCATTTATGCCGAAGGACTGCAGTATAAGCTCCAGCCTGTTTCTGGTGGCGTCAAGCTCCCCTGCCCCGTCGCCGCCGGAGCCGCCTCTGGGGGCCTCAAGAAGCTCGATGGGCGGGAAACGGTACTCGTGATTGGCCTCCGCCAGGTCACGCTTGGCATTTTCGCTTATGAGCTCCTCAAAGCTCTTTTCCTTTGCCTGTTCCTTGGGGGGCTCGGGCTTTGGCTCGGATTTGGGCTCAGGCTTCTTAGGCTCAATAGTCTCGGGAGCAATCTCCTCCCTGACGATTTCTGGCTTGGGCTCCTCAGCCCTTTTCTTTTCCCTTGCCTTTGCCTTGGCTATCGCATCATAAACTGCGGGAGAGATGATAACGGAGTCAGTTGTATCGTCAGGCTGGGGCTGAGGATCGTCCTTGG
>JAFPTE010000191.1 GCA_017400415.1 Oscillospiraceae bacterium | reverse complement strand
GTCGTCCGTCTCCTGGTACTCGAAATTATCCTCAAATTCCCGCTGCCAGGGGCTGTCCGGGGAGAAGGGGAAGCCCACGGCCCTCTTCCGCTCCGCCTGGAGCTTTATAAGGCCCTCCGCCAGCTCCTTGACGGCGCCCTTGGCCCGCAGCTTCGTCCTTGCCCAGTCCGTGCCGCCCAGCTTACTGAGACGCACCGGGGCGTCCTCCCCGGCGCCGATGTACTTGGATATCATATCCAGCTGGGTGGCGGGCACATAGAGGGCGTCCGTGCCCTGGTAGGCGATTTTTATATAGTCCTTGCTGACGCCGTCCACCTGCCGGGTCACCAGGCCCACGAAGCGGCCGATGCCGTACTGGTCGTGGACCACCAGGTCCCCGGGGGCCAGGTCGGCGTAGCTCTCCAGCCGCTTTTTGTTGGAGGCGGCCCGGTGCCGGGCCTTTTTCCGGAAGAGCTCACCGGTTATCTGGCCCTCGGAGATTATGGCAAGGCGGGCGTTGGGGTACTCCAGCCCGGCGGAGAGGCTGCCCAGAGTCACCATGCAGGAGCCCGACCGGGGCAGGGCCTTCATCTCGAAGTCATAATAGCTGGGAATGGCCTGCCGGACCAGGTATTCCCTCAAAACCTCCGCCCGGCGCTTATCCTTGCACAGCACCATGACGGAAAGGCCGGAGTTCATATAGTGCTTTATATCCCCGGCGGCGGTCTCCAGGCTGCCGCCGTAGCCCGGCAGCTGCTTGGCGGTCATGGTCTCCAGGGTCCTGGGCGCCAGAGGCAGGTCCGCCGTGGTGAAGGCCGCCATCATGACCACCGGGAAGTCCCCCAGCCGCTCCACCGCACTGTCCCACTCCTGGCAGAGCCGCTCCGGGCCCCCCTCGAAGGCGCCCTTCTCCGCCAGGCTCGTCAGGTCCTCGGAGAGCTGCCAGACATAGTTTTTCATCCGGTCCGTAAGCCGCCCGGGCTCGCACATGACGCATAGGGTATCCCCGGGCAGATAGTCCAGGGCAGTGGCGGGCTCATAGATAAGGTCCAGGTAACGGTCCGTGGCCGCCAGGGTCCGGCCCTCCCTTATGCGGGCCATATCCCCAACGATGTTCTGCAGAAGCTCCTTTGAAACGTTTTTCCGCCTGAGAAGCCGCTTGCCGTAGGCGTCCAGCCGGTCCAGAAGGCCCTGTACTCCGCCCTTTGCGGCAGAGACCGGCGCCTCACGGACCGGCAGTATCCGGGCCCTTTCGCACATATCCGTCCGCCGCTGGGAGGATATATCGAAATAGCCCATGGAGTCCACCTGGTCCCCGAAAAACTCGCAGCGCACCGGCGCCTCGGAGCCCGGGGAGAAGAAATCCAGTATGCCGCCCCGGCGGGAGAACTGGCCGGGGCCCTCCACGGCGTCGGACCGGCTGTAGCCCGCCTTAATAAAGCGCTCCGTCAGCTCCTCCACGTCATAGGACCCGCCGTTTTCGATTTCAAAGGTCATCTCTGCAAAGACATCCGGAGGCATGGTCCGGGTGCAGAGCCCCTCCGGCGTGGCCACAATCATTCTTCCCCGGCCGGTCAGCAGGGCGTCCAGGGCGTCGATTCTCCGGCGCTCCCCCTCCCTGCTCACCACATCGGCGTTATAGAAGACGAAGTCCCGGCCGTAGAGCCGCAGAGGCTCCACCCCGGAGAAGGCATAGAGGTCCTGCCGGAACCGGTCCGCCTCCCCCTCATCGGCGCAGATGGCCAGAAGGGGCCGGCCCGTCACCCAGTACAGGGCGGCGGCGGCGTGGGCCCGGGGCAGGGCTCCCGTGCCGGACAGAAGGGCAGGACAGCCGCCGTTTTCCACGGCGGCCGCCACCCGATGAAAAGCCTCGTCTTCAAGAAGACACTTGGTCAGAAGTTCCATTTTTACCTCAATTTCGCCGAAAAATTACCAGTCAGAGTCCCAATCCGTAAAGTCGGAGTCCCAGTCGTCAACGCTCCAGTCGCTGTCCGAATCCCAGTCGGAGCCCGTGTCGCTTTCATAAAAGTCGCTGTAGGTGAAGTCCGAAACACCGTAGTCGGGGCTGTAATTGTCGGAGATATAATAGTCGCTGTAATCGTCAATGAGCTCCTGGTCCGGGGTGATGGGCAGCCAGACCGTGTCGTCGTACCAGTACCAGTCCCCGCTCTGGTAATAATACTGCTGGCCGTTATAATCATAGTAGCCGTTATCCGGGGTCACGGCAATCTGGTGTATGCCCAGGCCTATGGCTGCGGCCAGGAGCCCAGCCGCCAGAATGGCCTTTACGTTCTTCTTTTTGGGCTGGACGGTGCCCCGCTCCACATACTCCTTTATGCCGTCTCTGGCCTGGGAGCTGCGCAGGCGCTGGTTGCCCATCTCCTCCTGGAGCTTCAGAAACAGCTCCCGGACGGCGTGAGCCTGGTCCATGCCCCGGTAGCGCACGGCTCTGGTGCCGTCCGCCTTATTCTTATACACCACGAAGAGGCCGTATTCATCCTCATAAATGCCGAAGGCCCGGGGCTCCTTATAG
>JAFPTE010000190.1 GCA_017400415.1 Oscillospiraceae bacterium | reverse complement strand
TCTGGTGGTACCGGGAGCCCAGCCTCATCGACAGTTTTCTGGACGCCTATGATCTCTCCGGGAAAACTGTAGTCCCCTTCTTCACCTCCGGCGGCAGCCAGCTTGGCGAAGGACAGGGCCGCATCGAAAAGCTTGCCAAAGGCGCAAAAGTCCTCCCCGGCAAGCGTTTTTCCGCCAGAGCAGGAGAGAGCGAACTGCTCTCCTGAATCGGCAGTCTGGATCTGTAAGGGAGGCCGCCATGGCACTGAAAAGCAAACTGGGTTTCGGCATGATGCGCCTGCCCGTCAAAAACGGTGATCCCACAGATTTTGACTATGAGCAGCTGAACAAAATGGTGGATACCTTCCTGGAGGCCGGCTTCACCTATTTTGACACCAGCTATGTCTACCACAACGGCAAGAGTGAGGAGGCCACCCGCAAGGCGGTGGTGGAGCGCCATCCCCGGGACTCTTTCACCGTAGCCACCAAGTTCCCCACCTTTATTCTGAAGGAAGAGAGCCAGATCGAGCCCATCTTTTCCAGTCAGCTGGTGAACCTGGGTGTGGAGTATATCGACTACTATCTGCTTCACAACATCCAGACCGTGTATTATGACGGCGTGGACGGCAAGGGCGGCATTGTGAAGACCGCCCATCTCTTCGAGCACGCCCAGCAGTGGAAGGCGGAGGGCAAGATCCGCCACCTGGGCTTTTCCTTCCACTCCTCTGCAAAGCTGCTGGACAGGGTTCTTACAGAGCACCCGGAAGTGGAATTCGTGCAGATTCCCTTCAACTACATCGACGCTGAGAGCGAGCTGGTTCAGGCTATGGAGGCCTATCAGGTGATCCGCAGGCATGGGAAGCTTGCCGTGTTCATGGAACCTGTGAAGGGCTGCGGGCTTGCCAAAATGCCGGAGGCCGCTGAAAAGAAGCTCCGTGAAATGGACAGTTCCGCCAGCATCGCCTCCTGGGCCATCCGCTATGCCGGCAGCTTTGACGGCGTGATCTGCAATCTCTCCGGCATGTCAACTCTGGAGCAGGTTCTGGACAACATCCGCAGCGTTCAGCAGCTGGATCCGCTGACGGAAGAGGAAAAGGCCAGGCTTCATGAAGTGGTGCGGCTCTACAAGGACGCCGGCCCCATCGGCGCGGATCTGGAGCAGTATCGGGGGCTCAAGCTCCACGGCGCTCCGGTCACCGGTATCCTGGAGGCCTATAACATGTGCCAGCTTCAGCCGGATCCCGGTTTTTCCGACGACAACAATTATCTCAAAAACACAGTGGCGGAGGAAGCGCACCTGGACTTCTTCGGGCCGCTTCCCGAGGAGCGGGTGATCCTTCCCGACGGCACCGACGCCACGGACACCGTGCGCAGAGCGGAAGCCTGGCTCATCGAGCACAGCTTCTGATCCCATCCTGATATGCAAAAAGTTCCCCCTTCTTGGTTCAGAACCACGAAGGGAGAACTTTTTATCCGGTTTTGCTATCCGCTTATGCTGATATCTGACAGGGAGGTCTGAAAGTATCCGAGATTTGTTTCGGATATCAGTATTACATGAGGCTGCGGTAGAGGGCGGCGATCTCCTCCACGCTGGTGTCCCGGGGATTGCCGGGGCAGCAGGCGTCAGCAAAAGCGCTCTCGGAGAGGAACTGCACGTCCTCGTCCTTCACGATCTCCTTCAGGTCGGCGGGGATGCCCACGTCGGCGCCCAGCTTCTTTACCGCGGCGATGGTGGCCTTGGCAGCCTCCTCGTCGTTCATGAAGTCAATATAGGGAACCTCCATGGCCTTGCCGATGGCGCGGTAACGCTCGCCGGAGACAGGGGCGTTGTACTCCAGACCCAGGGGCAG
>JAFPTE010000189.1 GCA_017400415.1 Oscillospiraceae bacterium | reverse complement strand
GGCATTATTCTGGCAGCCCTTGTGCTCCTGTGGGAAGACGACGCCTGCCGGGAGTTTATAAAAAAGCTCCTCATATTTCTGGCCATGGTCCCGGTGATTCTTATTTCCGCAATCTGGCAGCACCAGGCAGAGATATTCAAAAGAAAGCCTGAAGGACCGGCTTTCTTTTGAGACATGCGCTTTATTCTCCTCAGCAGCCCGCTGAGGAGTTTTTTTGCATTTATCACAGGTTTTGCATTTACTCCGGGGGGTTTTTAGTTTATAATGAATTATCTGAATCTGACGGGAGGCGGCATATGGATATACTTCTTGTTATTCTTCCCATACTGTTCCCCTTCGGCGCCGCCCTTGCTCTGGCGCTGGGCAAGCCCCGTAAGGTCCGGCCCTGGGCCTCTGCCGCCGGGGCGGCTGAGCTTGTGCTGCTCCTGCCCCCCATAATCACCGGCGCCGACGCCGGTATCTGCCGGTGCGACAGGCTGGGTGCCGTCTTTGCCCTGCTGGCCGGAGTGGTTTTCCTCCTGTGGGCCATCTCCGCCCGGGAGCATACGGGCGCTCACCTGTTCCTGATGAGTCTGGGGGCCCTGGTCAGTCTGTCCTTCGCCGCCAATCCGCTGTTTATGGTTCTTTCCTTTGCCGCCGTTTGCCTGCTGGGGGTGCCCGCCTTCCGCTGTGAGGGCACAGAGCGGGCCCGGCTGGTGGGCTCCAAGTTCCTGATGTACGCCGCTCTGTCAGTTATCCTGGCCCTATTCGGCACGGTCTGGGGACTTCTGGGCGGGCCGGGCCCTGTGTGCGCCTTCATCTCCATTCTGGGCTTCGGCGCCATGGCAGGCCTCTTTCCCCTGTACCCCTGGCTTCCGGACACCTGCCAGCTCTCCACCGGAGCCGCTCTGATTTCCAGCCTTATAAACAACGCCGGAATCCTCTGCATTATCCGGACGGTTTACACGCTTTTCGGTCAGGACCTTATCCGGGGCACCTGGGTCCAGTACGCCTGGAGCGCCCTGGCCATTGCCACGGCACTGATGGGCACCTGGCTGGCCCTCCGGGAGAAGTTTCTGCGCCGGGAGCTGGGCTACGCCAACGCAAGCCACTGCGGCTACATACTCATCGGCCTCGCTTCCCTGACGGCGGAGGGCTTCATGGGCGCCCTCCTCCACGTGGTCTTCCGCACGATTATCGACTGCGGACTGACCATCGCCGCCGATTCCATTCTCCATTACACCGGCATGAGCGCCTCCATGGAGATGCGGGGCATCGGCAGGCAGCTGCCCCGGACCATGGCCGCCTTCTGCGTCCTCTCCCTGGGTCTGGTGGGTGTGCCGCCCATCGGCGGCTTCATCTCCCTGTGGCACCTGGGGCTGGGCTCCCTGGCCTCCGGCCTGGGGGTCCTTGGCTGGCTGGGCGCCCTGACCCTGCCTGTCTGCATCGTGGTGACCGCCGGCTACATCCTCCCCTCTGCCGTGGGCGCCTTCTGGCCCGGTGCGGAGTTTGATTTCTCCGGTCTCTCCGAGGACGGGCCCAACGGCCTTATCGTCTGGCCCGTCACCGTCTGCGCAGTCTTCACCGTTCTTCTGGGCCTGTGGCCCGCACCGCTTACGGAGCTCATCGCCGGGATAATGGAGGTACTGTAGGATGGAAGGCAACATAATCCTGCTTTTTATGGCCCTGCTCCCCTTCCTGGGGGGCCTGCTCTGCGGCACCCTGGGCATGAAAAACGAGACCCGGGGCAACGGCCTTGCAGGCAGCACCGCCTTTGTGATGTTCGGCCTGGCTCTGGGGATATTTGTAAGCGTTCAGCTCACGGGGCCGATCAGCCTGACCCTGCCGAGGGTCTGCGGCGTGGGTATCAGCTTCTGTGCCGACGGATTCCGGTCCCTTTACGGGCTCATAGCCGCCTTTATGTGGGTGGTGACCGCCGTTTACACTCCGGAGTACATGGCCCACTATCAAAAGCGGCTCCGCTTCACGGTTTTCTCCCTGCTGACCCTGGGCACCACCCTGGGCCTTCTGTACGCCGACGACCTGCTGACGGCCTTCATGTTCTTTGAGCTCATGGGCTTCACCAGCTATGCCCTGCTGATTCAGGACGAGAAGCCGGCGGCCCTGCGGATGGGGCAGATTTACCTGGCGGCGGCAATCATCAGCGGCGCAGTCATGTTCTTCGGCCTCATTCTCATGTACCGGCAGCTGGGCTCTGTGGCCTACGCCGCCCTGCGCCGGGCGGAGGGCACCGGGCTCTACCTGCCTGCGGCCCTGATTCTGGCGGGCTACGGCACCAAGGCCGGGCTCTTCCCCTTCCACATCTGGCTGCCCAAGGCCTCCCCGGCGGCGGCCCCGGCCTCCGCCCTGCTCTCCGGCATACTGACAAAAACCCGGGTGCTGGGCATTCTGGTGCTCTCCTCCTGCCTGTACATGGGCGACCGGGCCTGGGGCATTGCTCTGGCGGTGCTGGGCCTGCTGACCATGGTTGTAGGGGCCCTGCTGGCCCTGTTCAGCATCGACCTGAAGCGGGCCCTGGCCTCCTCCTCCATGAGCCAGATCGGCTTCATTGTGACCGGCATTTCCATGCTGTGCCTGCTGGGTGACCACGGCTCCCTGGCCGCCGCCGGCACGGTGCTCCACATGGTGAACCACTCCCTTATAAAGCTCATTCTCTTCACCTGCGCCGGAATCATCTACATGAACGTCCACAGTCTGGACATCAACAGGCTCCGGGGCTACGGCCGGGGGAAGCCCTTTTTGAAGGTCTGCTTCCTTTTCGGGGCCCTGTCCATCGCCGGGGTGCCCCCCTTCTCCGGCTACATATCCAAAACTCTGCTCCACGAGGCCATTGTGGAGTACGCCGCCCACTCCGGCCAGATATGGGCCACCGCTGCGGAGTGGATATTCCTCCTGTCCGGAGGCATCACCTTCGCCTATATGACCAAGCTCTTCGTGGTCATCTTCGTGGAAAAAGCTCCGACGCCCCAGAAGCCCGGAATCTACGTTTCCGGCACGGCCAAGACCTTCCTGGGCTTCACGTCCCTGCTCATGCCCGCCATGGGCATACTGCCGGACCTTCTCATGGTGCCCCTGGCAAGGCTCTCAGCCCCCTTCCTGTCTTCCGACCCGGCGGGCATGGCCGCACATTTTTACAGCCTTGAGAGCCTTTCCGGCGCCGCCATATCCATCAGTATCGGGCTGCTTCTCTACTTTTTCGTGGTGCGTCGGCTGCTGGCGGAGAAGCAGGAGGACGGCGCCCTCCGCTACGTGGACCGGCTGCCGGGCTGGATGGACCTGGACGAGAAAATCTACCGGCCGGTCCTGCAGTTTATCTTCACCCTGAACGGGAAGCTGTGCCACTGGCTGGACTGGCTGCTGAACAGGCCCTGGCGGCTCATCCGCTCCGCAGTCACAAGAAGCAAGAAAAAAAGAAAGAGCTGAGAGACCGAAATCTCTCAGCTCTGTTTTTTATGGGGTAAAGCTTACTTGTTGAGGTTAGCTTCCAGGGTCTCCAGGCACTGGGCCAGCTCCTTGGGCAGCTTGCCCTCGCCGACCTGGTCAAAGAAGGTGCGGATATCGGCGGCCTCCTTCTTCCAGACCTCCTTATCAACGGTAAGGAGCTCCTTCAGCTGGGCCTCGGAAACCTCATCCTCGATGCCCTCAAGGTTGATGTCCTCAGGTCTGGGCATGTAGCCGATGGGGGTCTCAACAGCGTCGACCTCGTTGAAGACGCGCTTCAGGATCCACTCAACAACACGCATGTTCTCGCCGAAGCCCGGCCACAGGAAGTGGCCTTCCTCGTCGGTGCGGAACCAGTTCACGTGGAAGATCTTGGGCAGGTTGGGCACGGAGTGACCCATGTCGATCCAGTGCTGCCAGTAGTCGGCAACATGGTAGCCGATGAAGGGACGCATGCTCATGGGGTCTCTGCGGACAACGCCCACAGCGCCGGTAGCGGCAGCGGTGGTCTCGGAGGCGACTGTAGCGCCTACGAACACGCCATGGTTCCAGTCACGGGACTGATAGACCAGAGGAGCGGTCTTGGCACGGCGGCCGCCGAAGAGGATGGCGGAGATGGGAACGCCCTGGGGGTTATGAAACTCGCTGGACAGGCAGGGGCAGTTCTCTGCAGGGGAGGTGAAGCGGGAGTTGGGATGAGCACCCTTGGTGCCGTCCTTGGGATCCCAGGGCTCGCCCTTCCAGTTGAGAGCGCCCTCGGGAGGATTCTTGTCCATACCCTCCCACCATACGGTTCCGTCGGGCTTCAGGACCACGTTGGTGAAGATGGAGTTCTTTCTGGTGGAAAGCAGAGCGTTGGGGTTGGACTTCATGCTGGTGCCGGGAGCGACGCCGAAGAAGCCGTTCTCGGGGTTGACAGCCCAAAGTCTGCCGTCGGGGCCGGGACGGAGCCATGCGATATCATCGCCTACGCACCATACCTTGTAGCCCTGCTTTGCATAAATCTCGGGGGGAATGAGCATAGCCAGATTGGTCTTGCCGCATGCGGAGGGGAATGCAGCTGCCAGATAGCGGACATCACCCTTGGGGTCCTCAATGCCCAGAATGAGCATATGCTCTGCCATCCAGTTCTCTTTTCTGCCCAGGTAGGAAGCGATACGGAGAGCGAAGCACTTCTTGCCGAGAAGAACGTTTCCGCCGTAAGCAGAGTTGATAGACCAGAT
>JAFPTE010000188.1 GCA_017400415.1 Oscillospiraceae bacterium | reverse complement strand
TTCATCGAGAGCCTGCGCAAGGCTCTGTATGCCTCCAAGATCATTTCCTACGCACAGGGCTATCAGCTGATGCGTGTAGCGGCCGGTCACTACGGCTGGAACCTGAACTACGGCGGCATCGCCCTGATGTGGCGCGGCGGCTGCATCATCCGCTCCGTGTTCCTGGGCAAGATAAAGGAGGCCTATGACGCCAATCCGGAGCTCAAGAACCTGCTGCTGGACCCCTACTTCAAGGCCACCATCGAGAAGCTGGTGCCCGCCTGGAGAAAGGTCGCCGCTGCCGCCGTCTCCTACGGCGTGCCCGCCCCGGCCATGACCAGCGCCCTGGCCTACTTCGACGGCTACACCACCGAGCGCCTGCCCGCCAACCTGCTGCAGGCCCAGCGTGACTACTTCGGCGCTCACACCTATGAGCGGCTGGACGCCCCCAGAGGCCAGTTCTTCCACACCAACTGGACCGGCCACGGCGGCAGCACCGCAGCCACCACCTACAATGCGTAAGATTCGCCTCATAGCCCTGGACCTGGACGGCACCCTGCTGACCACGGAAAAGGTTCTTACGGAAGAAAACAGAAAAGCCCTCCTCCGCTGTGCGGAGGAGGGTGTCGAAATCGTCCCGGCCACGGGGCGGTTTTACGGGGGCATGCCGGAGAATATCCGGTCCCTGCCCTTCGTGCACTACGCCATCACCGTAAACGGCGCCCAGGTCTACGACATTGCCCGGGATGAGGCCCTGTACAAGGGCGAGATTCCCGTGGAGGAGGCCGTGGAGATCATGAGCTTCCTGGACACCCTGCCGGTCATATATGACTGCTACATGGACAACTGGGGCTGGATGACAAAGGGGCTCTACGACCTGGCCCCGGTCTATGCGCCCCACAAGCACAGTCTGGAGATGCTGCAGAAGCTCCGCACCCCGGTGCCGGAGCTGAAGGCGCACCTGCGCCAGGTGGGCCACGGGGTCCAGAAGATACAGATGTTCTTCCTGGACATGGACCTGCGGCAGGAGATGATGGGGCGGCTGGCGGAGATGTTCCCGGACACGGCGGTCACCTCCTCCATCCCCCGGAACGTGGAGCTCAACGCCCGCTCCGCCCAGAAGGGCATAGCCCTGGCTGCCCTTGCCGACAGGCTGGGCATACCCATGGGCCAGACCATGGCCTTCGGGGACGACCTGAACGACATAAACATGCTCCGCCACGCCGGGATAGGCGTGGCCATGTCCAACGCCCCGGATGAGGTGAAGGCCCATGCGGACTGGGTCACCGGCAGCTGTGACGAAAGCGGCGTAGCCCAGGCTATTGCCCATTTTCTTTGGGAGGAATGACATGAACGATATTTACGAAATCGCCCGGAGCCCGGAGGGCCTGACCCCGGAGGAGATTCGCCGGGTGCTTCTGAGGTCCCTGAAGGGCCGACAGCTCAGAAAGGTCCTTATCCTGCCGCCGGACTTCACCCGGTTCCACTCCAACGCCGGCTTCATCACCAACGTGTATTACCACGCCCTGACCGACGCCGGAGTCCAGGTGGATATCATGCCCGCCCTGGGCACCCACGTGCCTGTCAGCGAGAGCCAGTGGGAGACCATGTTCGGGGATATCCCCTACGAAAAGATGCTGGTCCACGACTGGAAGAACGACGTGGTCACCCTGGGCCAGATTCCCGGGGACTTCATCGCCTCCATCACCGACGGACTCTGGACCGAGCCCATCAACGCCCAGGTGAACCGCCGGGTCCTGGACCCCAGCTATGACCTTATCATCTCCCCGGGCCAGGTGGTGCCTCACGAGGTCATCGGCATGTCCAACCACGCCAAAAACCTTTTCGTGGGCGTCGGCGGCAGCGAAATGATAAACAAATCCCACATGGTGGGGGCCGTTTACGGCATGGAGCGGATGATGGGCAAGGACAACACCCCGGTCCGCAGGATTTTTGACTACGGCATGGAGCACTTCCTGGCGGACAGGCCCATCCTCTTCGTGCTGACCGTCACCACCGCCCCCGGCGGGAACATCCGCACCCACGGCCTGTTCCTGGGGGAGGGCAGAGAGTGCCTGACCCAGGCCGTGAAGCTGGCCCAGGAGAAGAACATCGACTTCGTTGAGCACGGCCTCAAAAAGTGCGTTGTGTACCTGGACCCCTCGGAGTTCAAGAGCACCTGGCTGGGCAACAAGGCCGTTTACCGCACCCGCATGGCTATGGCAGACGGGGGCGAGCTCATAGTCCTGGCCCCCGGCGTGGACAAGTTCGGCGAGCAGGCGGGGCAGGACGCCATCATCCGGAAGTACGGGTACCGGGGCCGGCTCAAGACCCTGGAGGAGTTCCGGAAGCCGGAGAACACGGACCTGCAGACCAATATGGGCACCGCCGCACACCTTATCCACGGCTCCTCCGACGGCCGCTTCTCCATCACCTACGCCGTGAAGGAGATCTCTCAGGCGGAGGTGGAGGCTGTGGGCTTCGGCGCCGCAGATTACGACGAAATGGCCGCAAAATATGACCCTGAAAAGCTCACCTACGGCTACAACACCGTGGACGGCGAGAAGGTCTTCTTCATCCCCAACCCGGCCCTGGGCCTCTGGATAAACCGGGAAAAGTTCAAGGAATAAGCCGCTCATCCCTCAAAAATCCATTTCTGATTGATAAATATTGAGCGCACCAAACAAAAACGGACTTGCATTTGCAAGTCCGTTTTTTTGGTGCCGGTGGCGGGGGTCGAACCCGCACGGTGTCGCCACCACCGGATTTTGAGGGAGTAACGTCTTTTGGAAGTTAAGGGAAGATAAAGGAAGCGAAAAACGGCTCAGGAGGTCGAAAACAGGCTCGAAAATCCAGTCATATCAACAAGAATCAGCTCTTGCCTTCATTTTTGAATCCAGTGCGGAATTTTTCCGCGGAAAAAGCCGAAAAACCGGGATTTGGCGTATATTTGGAGGTCGATTGGAGGTCGGTCGGAGGTCGATTCTGCCAAAAACGCCCCAGCAAAACTACATAGCATGCGCGTTCATCTGCCATCGACAATCTATTTTTTCAGGAGATGAACACCATGACAAAACGAGAATTGAAAAAGCTGTTCCGGGATTACCCGGACCTTGTCAGGCTGCCGGAGCTGTGCGCCATGATGGGGGGAATCGGAGAATCGACCGCCCGGAAGCTGCTGCGCGAGGGTCACATCCGATCCATCATGGTCCGCTCGACCTATTACATCCCCAAGACCTGCATCATTGATTACCTGCTCAGCAGTCATTACAAAAGATATAAGCAGAAGCTGAAGCATGTGATTCCGGAAGGTTCGAAGGGGGCGTCAAAATGAAACGCAAAACTCCCCAAAAAGAACCGGAGTACCAGGAC
>JAFPTE010000187.1 GCA_017400415.1 Oscillospiraceae bacterium | reverse complement strand
AATGAATTTCATGTCTGTCTCTTGCCCTCCGTTTTTTCTCTTTCAGGCAAAGTATAAACTAAGCCGGAGAAAATTGCAAGAAAACTCTGTTTTTCTTCACGGCTTTGTGCTACAATGTAAAGAAAACGGAGGTGTTTATTATGAAGCGCACCTACCTTAGCTGGATAGACCCGGGCTTTTACTCCCGTCAGCGGGAATATACCGAGCCCCGGGACCTGCTGAGCCCGGAGGGCAAGCTCCTGACCTCGGGCTGGGCCCGGGAGAATATGTTCAAATATGACCGGACCCTGGTTCGGCACCCCTACCGCCGGAAGGAGTGGGACTTCTACCAGATTTCCGACGGGCACTATATGGCCCAGGTGAGCTTTGCCAACATCTCCCTGGGGGGCTACGCCTCCGCCGTGCTGGTGGACCTGCGGGAGGGAAAGACCCTGTGCTCCGTCATGGCGCCGTTTCTGGGGGGCAAGGATAAGTATGTGCTGCCGCCCAGAGGGGACTTGCCGGGCAGCTATGAGATGCAGGTGGGCAAGGCCCTCTTCGCCGTGGAGACCCGGGAGACGGAGCGTATCCTGAGCTTCAGAATGGGCCAGGTGGAGTGCGTTTTCACCATGGATATACCCCGGGGCCTGGAGAACATAACAACGGTGCTGCCCTTCAGAAAGCTGGAGGACCGGTACTTCATGACCACCAAGCAGAACTGCATGGCCACCGCCGGCACCTTCCGCTACGATGGGGGGCAGGTGGAGTTTACCCCGGACAGGGCCTTTGCTGTGCTGGACTGGGGCCGGGTCTGCACGCCCTACCGCCTTGTCTGGTACTGGGGCAACGGCTCCGGCAGAGTCATGGGGCCGGACGGACAGGAGCACCTTTTCGGCTTCGAGTTGACCTGGGGCATCGGGGACGAGACCGACGCCACGGAGACCTGCCTTTTCTGGGACGGGAAGGCCCACAAGGTGGGGCCCGTGGACGTGGAGGAGTTCCCAAAGCCGGATAAGTACACCCAGCCCTGGCACATAATAAGCCAGGACGGCAGGGTGGACCTGACCATGAAGCCCTTCTATGACCACCACTCGGACCTGAACGTTCTGGTGATGCGCATGCACTCCCATCAGGTCCACGGCCTGTGGAGCGGCTTTGTTACCCTGGACGACGGCACAAAGGTCGAGATAAAGGACCTTTACGCATTCTGCGAATACGTGGAAAACCGCTGGTAATTACAGAAAGGTGAGATAATTTTGGATTGGAGCTTTCGGCCGGACAGGCCAATATACATCCAGATAGCGGAGGGCTTCCGTACCTCCGTGGCCACCGGGGAGCTGCAGCCCGGGGATAAGCTCAAGAGCACAAAAGAGCTGGCAGCCTGGGCAGGGGTGAGCCCCAACGCCATGGAGCGGGCCCTGGGGGAGCTGCAGAGCGAGGGCCTCATTGAGGACCGGGGGCCGGAGGGCCGCTTCGTGGCGGGCCAGGGGGCCGCAGAGGATATCCGCTGGGCCATGGCCGCCCAGGAGGTGGACGGCCTTGTGAAGCGCATGGGTGCCCTGGGCTTCGGCAAGGCGGAGATAATTCGGCTCGTTGAGGAGGCGGAGTGATGGCCATACTGGAATGCAAGGATCTAAAAAAGCGCTACGGCCCCACGGAGGCCCTACGGGGCGTCAGCTTCAACCTGGAGCCCGGGCGGATAACGGGCCTTCTGGGCCCCAACGGCAGCGGCAAGACGACCTTTATAAAGCTCACCGCCGGTTTGCTTGTGCAGACCTCCGGCATGCTCAAGGTCTGCGGCATGGAGCCGGGGCGGAAGACAAAGGCCCTGGTGAGCTACCTGCCGGAGCGGCTGGACCTGCCCCTCTGGATGAAGGTTGAGGCGGTGCTGGACTATTTCCGCAGCTTCTATAAGGACTTTGACCGGGACCGGGCCGCCGATATGCTGGAGGGCCTGGGGGTACCCCTGGATAAGCCCATCCGGGCCCTGAGCAAGGGCACCCGGGAGAAGGTGCGGCTTATCTGCTGCATGTGCCGGAAGGCAAAGCTCTACCTGCTGGATGAGCCCGTAGGGGGCGTGGACCCGGCCACCCGGGACTTCATTCTCCGCACCATCATCGCAAACTTTGACCCGGAGGCCGCCGTTCTCATCTCCACCCACCTTATCGGGGACGTGGAAAAGGTGCTGGACGACGTTATCTTCCTGGATAAGGGCCTTGTGAAGCTTCAGAGCAGCGTGGACGCCATCCGCCAGGAGCGGGGCTGCGACGTTGACACCCTTTTCAGGGAGGTGTTCAGATGTTAGGAAAGATGCTGGGCCATGAGTTCAAGGCCACCGGCAGAATAATGCTGCCCCTGCTGCTGGGGGAGGCCGCCCTGGCGGTGCTGAGCTATTTTGCCGTGAGATTTTATAACACCATGCCCCTTCTGCTGACGGTGCTGGCAAGAATCGCCATCGGCGCCTTCATTCTGGCCTCCGTGGCCCTGTGCTTTGCGGTGCTGATTCTGTCAATCCTGCGATTCAGGGATAACGTTCTGGGGGACCAGGGCTACCTGGTGAACACACTGCCGGTGGGGGTATCCTCCATCATTCTGTCAAAGCTCTTCGTGGCCGTGTTCTGGCTGCTGCTGGCCGCCGCCACCCTGGCCGCCTCGGTGCTGCTGGTGACCGGGCAGCAGGGCTTCAACGCCGTCCGCCTGTCGGTGGAGGGCTTCCTCTCCTTAACGGACGCCGAGTTCCAGGCCGTGTTCCTGGAGATGGTGCTGGAGGGGGCGGGCCTTGTGCTCCTGAGCCTGAACGCCGCCTACCTGAGCTTCTACGCCGCCATGGCCATGGGCTACGGCTTCGCCACCCACAAGACCTTCTGGAGCTTCGTGAGCTACGTGGTCATGGGCATGATTCTCAACTATTTCAGCGGCACCCTCATCAACCTGGCCGCCACCGGCTGGGAGTACGTGGGCAGGCTGGATCTGGACAGCACCCTCAGCACCCTTACCCAGTGGCGCATGGCCGCCGCCGCAGTGGCCGCAAGCCAGCTTGTAAAGGCCCTGGTGTTTTACTTCGTAACCCACCTGAGCCTGAAATACCGGCTGAATCTGGAGTAACACAAAAGCCACCCGGTTGGGTGGCTTTTTCTTATAGGTCTATGGCTGCGGACAGGACCCGGACGGCGTTCTTCACGCATTCCGGGCAGGGGCAGAGGGGCTTGCCCGTATCACGGCCCTTCAGCTCCCTGCAGATTGTGGCGCCGCAGCGCTCCTCAAAGTCCCGGTACATGGCCCGGGCGGTCTGAACCGTGCCACGGCCCTCGCTCCCGAGTCCCGCCAGCATGACGGCGCCGATAAGGGCCCCGCAGGTGGTCTCCATGGTGCCCATGCCTACCGCAAAGCCGGAGGCCAGGGCCCGGAGAGCTTCGGCCTTGTCCCCGGCTATCTCCGGGAAGGCCGCCAGCACCGCCTGGGCACAGTTATAGCCCTTTGCCTTGTACTCCGCCGCCAGGGCGGCACGCTTCTCCGTGTCCAGGGTGTGCTCCTCCAGTCTGAGAAGTTTTTCCTTGAGCTCCGCTCCGCCCTCGTAGCCCCCGAGACCGTGGGAGGCCACCACACGGTGGCAGGGGGTAAGGAGCCAGATGGGATTTTTGCCGCAGGCCCCTCCCACGGCCCGGGCGGCGCCGGGTCTTCCCAGGGCCAGGGCAAGCTGGCCGTAGGTCCGCCGTCCGCCGTAGGGAATGGAGTCTATCTCCCGCCAGACCGCCAGCTGAAAGGCGGTGCCCCGGGGCCTTACAGGCAGGTCAAAGGCCCTCCTGCGGCCTGCAAGATACTGGCAGACCTGCCTCCGGGCCTCCAGGGCCAGGGCGTCCGACGGGGGAGGAGCAGGGGAGAGACCGAACCGCAGGCCCGTCACAGCCCCGTCCTCATACTCCAGCGTTACAGGGCCCAGGGCCGTTTCAAAGCAGGCGGCCCTTACTCCCACTTCTCCCAGACCTCCGGGCAGTAGCCCACCGTGGCCTGCTTTCCGTTGCGGACGATGGGGGATACAAGCAGACTCTGGTTTTCCAGCAGGGCCTGTATTTTGTCCTCCTCATAGGCCAGGTACAGCACGTTCTCAATGCCCCTGGCGCTCCTGTCCATCATGTTTTCCAGGCCCACGGCCCGGCGGACGGAGTCAAACTCCCCCCGGCTCAGGCCGTAGCGGATAAGGTCCACGGACTGGAATCTGATTCTCCGCTCCTTGAACCAGCGCTCCGCCTTCTTCGTGTCGAAGCTCTTGGATTTTCCGAAAATCTGAATGTTCATATGTCCATAATCACCGGCAGCACCATGGGGCTGCGCTTGGTCTTTTTGTAGAGGTAATCGGAGATGCGGCCCTTGATGGTGCCCTTCATGGCGGTCCAGTCGCTCATGCGCTTGTTGGAGGCGTCCCACACCGCCTCGGCGGTGATGGCCTT
>JAFPTE010000186.1 GCA_017400415.1 Oscillospiraceae bacterium | reverse complement strand
CTGGCCTCCGGCGCCGGCGTGGTCATAAGCCAGCATTACGGGGCCCGGGAGGAGCAGCGGGTCCACGAGGCGGTCCACACCGCCGTGGTCCTGTCCCTTATCTTCGGGGTGTTCTTCACCCTGGCCGGGTACTTCTTCGCCCCGGCGGTGCTGCGCCTCATGGCCACCCCGGAGGACGTTTTCCCGGAGGCGGTCAAGTACCTGCGGATCTATTTCTGCGGGTCCGTGCCCCTGCTCTTCTATAACCTGGGCTCAGGCATACTGAACGCCGTGGGGGACAGCCGCCGGCCTCTGTACTTTCTTGTCATCTCCGCCGTTGTGAACACGGCCCTGGACCTTGTCTTCGTCCTGGTCTTCCACATGGGCATCGATGGCGTGGGCTGGGCCACGGTGCTGGCGCAGCTGGTCTCCGGCATACTGGTGGCCTTCACCCTGTGCCGCACCCGGGAGTGCTACCGGCTGGAGTTTACAAAGCTCCGTATCTACGCCCCCATGCTCCGGCGCATAATCCAGATAGGGCTGCCCTCCTCCCTGCAGATGATGCTGGTGAGCTTTTCCAACAACTTCGTCCAGCGCTACATAAACACCTTCCAGACCGCCTGCATGGCCGGCTGGACCGCCTACAACCGCATTGACTCCTTCATGGCGGTGCCCCAGAACGCCCTGGGTCTGGCGGCCACCACCTTCGTGGGCCAGAACATCGGCGCCGGGAACATAAAGCGGGCCAAGAAGGGCGCCCTGGTGGCCCTGGGCCTCTGCGCCGCCTCCGTGGCCATCATCGCCGTGCCTCTGGAGATTTTCGCCCCCGGGCTCATCGGCATTTTCTGCGACACGGAGGGCTCCTCCCCCCAGGTGGCCCGGGAGGCCATAGACTACGGGGTCATCTTCCTGCGGTCCATCGCCCCCCTGCACCTGTGCCTGGTGCCCAACTCCATCCTGGCCGGCGCTCTCCGGGGCGTAGGCGAGACCCGGATCCCCACCTTCATCCAGATTATGTCCTTCATCGTCATACGCCAGATTTACCTGGGCTTCATCTCCCAGGTCACCTCGGAGCCCATCTTCATCGGCCTGGGCTACCCCCTGGGCTGGGCCATCGCCTCCCTGATAATCGGCCTTTTCTACCTGTTCTCCGGCTGGGAGAAGCGGGTGGTGCCGGTCAGGACCTCCCCGTAACACCGGGCGAAGGCCCGGACGGCGACTATGGCCTCCTCCAGGGTGTTGCCGTGGCTGCCCACCTCCACGATCACGGAAAGCTCCGTCAGATGGGTGTTGTACCGGTACCGGCTCAGCACCAGGTCCCGCTCCAGGCCCGGAAACTCCTCCGCCATGGCCCGCTGGAGCCGCAGGCCGAAGCCCAGGTTATTCTGCCAGCCCGGGTGACTGAGGCCCGAGGCGTCGGAGCCGCAGATTATGGCCACCCCGGCGCACTGCTGCCCGAAGGCGGTTCCGGCTGTTTTAAGTGCATTGCCGTTTTGGTCCTCCAGGGCGTCCCTGTGCAGGTCCAGAACGGCTTTTATTTTCCCGTCCGCCGCCAGGGCCTTTTTTATGCCGGCGGCGGCGTTTTCGTAGGACTTGCTGTAGGAGGGGTAGTCGTAAAGGGTCTCGTCGTGGATGACCTCGATGCCCATCTGCCGGAGGACCTCCGCCGCCTCCTCCCCCACCCGGATGACGCTCTTCTCCCGGTCCAGGGTGCGGTAGGGGTCCGTGGGCTCATAGTCCCCCATGGCGTAGGCCTCCGTGGTGTGGCTGTGGATTATGAGCACCTTGTCCCCGGGGGCAAAGTCTATCCTTCGGTTTATGAGCTCCTCCAGGTCCGGGGCATAGTCCGTCTTGTTCCGAAAGCCCAGCCCCCGGGCGGTGAGGACCTCCGGCTCGGGCGCCGGCTCAAAGTACATGCCGCTCTTCTCCGCCGGGGTGCTCTCCCGCTCCGGCGGCAGCTCCGGCGCCCTGTACGTCCAGAGCCGCAGAACTATGCCCAGGGCCGCCGTGAGGCCCATAAGGGCCCGTCCCGCCTTCGTCATTGCTCCACCCCCTCACATATATATACTCCCCTTCCGGCCCGGACAGCACAAAAACAAACAGTTTACAAAAGCGCCTTTTCGTCGTATAATGAAGAGAAATACAAAAGGGAAAAGAGGCACGAATATGATTACAACACAATATCGCCCCAGGGGAGTCTGCTCCCAGCTCTATGAGATCGACATGGAGGACGGGGTCATAAAGGATATCCGCATCGTGGGCGGCTGCAACGGCAACCTGAAGGGCATCGCCTCCCTTATCCGGGGCCGGAAGGCCCAGGAGGTCATACCCCTCCTCCGGGGCACCACCTGCGGCCCCAGGGCCACCTCCTGCCCGGACCAGATCTCCTACGCCCTGGAGGACGCCCTCCGCAGGGAGCGGGCCCAGTGAGATACACCACCTGCATTTTCGACCTGGACGGCACCCTGCTTGACACCCTGGACGACCTGACGGACGCCGTGAACTTCACCCTGCGCCGCTTCGGATATAAGGAGCGGAGCCGGGACGAAATCCGCCTTTTCGTGGGTAACGGTGCCCGGAGGCTCCTGGAGCGCTCCCTGGGGGGCACGCCGGAGAATTTTGAGGAAATCATGGCCTTCTACGACGAATATTACACCGCACACTCCACCGGGAAGACGGTCCCCTACCCGGGGGTCATGGAGCTCCTCAGGGAGCTCTGCCGGCGGGAGCGGAAGGTGGCCGTGGTCTCCAACAAGCAGGACGCCGCCGTCAAAAAGCTTGTTCGCCGGTACTTCCCGGGCCTCATATCCGTGGCCGTGGGGCAGAAAAAGGGCGTGGGCCCCAAGCCCGCCCCGGATTCGGTCAGGGCCGCCATGGCTGAGCTCTGGAGCGAGAGCTGGGAGTGCGTCTACATAGGCGACAGCGACGTGGACATTATGACCGCCCGTGCCGCAGGCACCGCCGTCATAAGCGTGGACTGGGGCTTCCGCAGCCGGGACTTCCTTATGCAGCACGGCGCCGGCACCGTCATAAGCTCCCCCGGGGAGCTCCTTAAACTCGTTTAAATAATTATCTTAATATCGGAGGTTTGACAAATGGAAAAAACTGCAGTCACACCGGAGCTTCTCTCCCGCTTCTCACAGAGCTATGAGGGCAGCGCCCAGCGGCACCTGGCCACCCTGGCTCTGGCCAAGGCGGACCTGAACGACGCAGCCTTCAACCCCAAGGGCGGCTTCCGCATGGTCCAGAAGTTCTCCGTAAACATCAAGACCCTGCCCGTCACCAACCAGGAGCGCACGGGCCGCTGCTGGCTCTTCTCCGCCACCAACGTGCTCCGGGAGCGCATAGCGAAAAAGCTGAACCTGGCGGACTTCCAGCTCTCCCAGAGCTACCTGGCCTTCTGGGATAAGTTTGAGCGCTCCAACTACTTCCTGGAGGCCATTCTGGAGACCGCCGACAAGCCTACGGACGACAGGAACGTGGCCTTCATTCTGACCACCGGCGTCCACGACGGCGGCCAGTGGGAGATGTTCGCCAACATCGTCCGCAAGTACGGCGTGGTGCCCAAGGACTGCTATAACGAGACCTACCAGTCCTCCCACTCCGGATCCATGAACGCCGCCCTGAACCGGAACCTGAAGGCCTGCGCCGTCCGTCTGCGCTCCATGAAGCGCTCCGGCGCCGGTGAAGAGGCCCTCCGTGAGGCCAAGGAGGCCATGCTGGATAAGATTTTCTCCTTCCTGTGCAGCGCCTACACGGAGCCCCCCAGGAGCTTTGATTTCGAGTACGTGGATAAGGACGGCGCCTATCACCGGGAGGACGGTCTGACCCCCCTGGCCTTCGCCGAAAAGTACGTGGGCGACCTGCTGGCAAGCACCGTCAGCATCATAAACTCCCCCACCGCCGACAAGCCCTATGACGCCACCTACACGGTCCGCTACCTGGGCAACGTCATCGGCGGAAGGGACGTGAAGCACCTGAACCTGGAGATGAACGAGTTCAAGGCCGCCATCATCCGCCAGCTCCAGGCCGGCAAGGTGGTCTGGTTCGGCTCCGACGTGGGCAAGTTCGGCGACAGGGAAAAGGGCGTCTGGGACGACGGCTCCTATGACCTGGAGGCCATGACGGGCCTGGACCTTACCCTCTCCAAGGCCGACAGCCTGGACTACTGGTACTCCGCCATGAATCACGCCATGGTCATCACCGGCGTGAACCTGACGGACGGCAGGCCCGACCGCTGGCGCATTGAGAACAGCTGGGGCGACAAGAACGGCGACAAGGGCTACTACGTCTGCTCCGACAGCTGGTTTGACCGGTACGTGTTCCAGGCCGCCGTGGAGCGGGAGTACCTGGGCGAAAAGGCCGCCCTTTTCGATAAGGAGCCCAAAATGCTGGAGGCCTGGGACCCCATGGGCACCCTGGCTGACTAAATCGGCTTTTCCGCCGAATACTAATAAAAAACTGCGAAAGAGAGGCACCTGCCAATGAAAATCAACGACCGCCTCCACGGCTTTGCGGTAACGGGCTGCCAGGCTCTGCCGGAGCTGCCCGCCACCATGTGGCGCCTGCGCCACGAGAAGACCGGGGCCGACCTTATCTGGCTTGAGAGGGCAGACGAGAACAAGACCTTCGCCATCGCCTTCAAGACCATCCCGGAAAACGACACGGGCATCTTCCACATTCTGGAGCATTCCGTTCTCTGCGGCTCCCGGAAGTACCCGGTGAAGGAGCCCTTCGTGGACCTTCTGAAGAGCTCCCTGGCCACCTTCCTGAACGCCTTCACCTTCCCGGATAAGACCATGTACCCCCTGTCCAGCCGCAACAGCCAGGATTTCCTGAATCTGATGGACGTGTACCTGGACGCAGTGTTCCACCCCCTGAGCAAGGAATCCCCCCTGGCCTTCCGGCAGGAGGGCTGGCACTATGAGCTGGCCGAGAAGGGCGGCCCCGTCACCATAAACGGCGTTGTCTACAACGAGATGAAGGGCGTCTACTCCTCCCCGGACAGCGTGGCCATGACGGAGGTCACCCGGCTCCTGTTCCCGGACAACACCTACGGCTTCGACTCCGGCGGCGACCCCAGCCACATTCCGGAGCTCACCTATGAGATGTACCTGGCGGGCCACAACCGGTTCTATCATCCCTCCAACAGCCGCATAATCCTGGACGGCGACCTGGATATCGACGCCGCCCTCAGGAAGATCGACGAGTTTATCGGCGCCTATGACGCCATCGATCCCCAGGCCGATATCCCCATGCAGAAGCCCGTCTGCCGGGAGAAGACCATGGAGTACGAAATCGGCGCCCAGGAGAGCACCGAGGGACGCAATCTCTGCGCCGGCGGCTGGGTCTACGGCAGCTTTGACGAGGCAGAGAAGAACCTTGCCATGTCCGTTCTGCTGCGGGTCCTGGCGGGCTCCAACACCGCACCCCTGAAGGCCGCCCTTCTGAACGCCGGCCTCTGCGGCGACTTTGACCTGGGCATGGAAAACGGCATTCAGCAGAACTTTGCCTACCTTCTCATGAAGGACGTGAAGACGGAGAACGTCTCCGCTGCCTGGGACCTTCTGAACTCCACCCTTGAAAAGCTGGCCGGGGGCCTGGACCACGGCAGCATCCGCAGCGCCCTGAACCGCATCGAGTATCTGACCCGTGAGAAGGACTCCGGCGGCCTGCCCCTGGGCATTGAAAACGCCATCACCGCCACCAACTCCTGGCTCTACGGCGGGGACCCGGCCCTGTACTTCTCCTACAGCGAGCTGTTCGGCGCCCTGCGCTCCAAGATTGACGAGGGGTACTTTGAGGCCCTTCTCCGCCAGGTCTTCCTGGATAACAGCCACCGCTGCCGCATCCTGCTGACCCCCTCCGCCACCCTGGGTGAGGAGCGCAGCAAGGCCGAGGCAGAGCGCCTGGCCGCCGTCCGCTCCGGGTGGACCAGCCAGGAGGAGGACAGGATTATGGCGGAGTTTGCCGCCCTCCGGGCCGCCCAGGAGAAGGAGGATACTGCCGAGGAGCTGGCCACCCTGCCTGTTCTGAGCCTCTCCGACCTGCCCGAGAAGGGCAGGTTCCCCTGTGCCGCCGTCTCCCGGGAGGACGGGGTTACCTTCCTTTCCACCACGGTGCCCTCCGGCGGCATCACCCACGCCGCCCTGTTCTTCTCCCTGAAGGACATGAAGGATAATGAGCTGGCCGCCGCCGCCCTCCTTGCCCGGCTTCTGGGCAAGGTCAAAACGGAGAAGTACAGCGCCCTGGAGCTCCAGGAGCGCACGGAAAGCCTTCTGGGCCGCTTCTCCGTCTCCACCCAGGCCCTGCCTCAGAAGGAAGGCAGCTGCGCATATCTGACCGTCTCCTTCTCCATGCTGGACGGCTTCAGAAGGGACGGCGCCGACCTGGTGGACGAGATTCTGAATCACTCCCTGCTGACCGATACGGAGGCCGTTGCCACTCTGGTCCGCCAGACCCGCATGGAGCTTGAAGAGATGATAATGGCCCGGGGCAACATGTTTGCCGCCATGCGGGCCGGCTCCGCCCTCTCCGAGAGGGCAGCCCAGGCGGAGTTCATGAGCGGCATCGCATACCTGCGGTACCTGCAGCAGCTGGAGGGCAATCTGGAGGCCGCATTACCCGGTCTGACCGCCCTTCTCTCCCGGGTGATAAGCCGCCGCCGTCTCACGGTCTCCCTGACCTCCTCCCAGCCGGATGGGGACTACGGCCGCCGCCTGGCCGCCATGGCCCAGGTCCGGCCCATCGGCCCGGACGCCCGCACCACCCTTTCAAAGCGTGCCAGCGTGGGCATAGTGATTCCCTCCCGGGTGGCCTACAACGCCCGCTGCGGTGCCCTCCGGGCCCCCTACACCGGCACCGCCCAGGTGGCCGGCAAGATCCTCACCTTCGACTACCTGTGGAACCAGGTCCGTGTGAAGGGCGGCGCCTACGGCTGCTCCATGGGCGTGCGGAAGGACGGCTTCTACTCCTACACCAGCTTCCGGGAGCCCTCCCCCTCCGTTTCCCAGGCGGTCTTCGCCGCCGGCGGCTCCGCTCTCCGGGAGTTCTGCCGCTCCGGCCAGAAGCCCGACAAGTATATCATCAGCACCATCGGCTCCCTGGAGCCTCTGACCACCCCCAGGACCGAGGGCCTTATCTCCGCCGTCAATTACCTTGCCGGCGAGACCGAAGAGGTCCAGCAGGCGGAGAGGACCCAGGTCCTGCACACCACGGTCGCCGACCTTCTGGCCTTCAGCGAGGCCATTGAGGACCCGGAGGGCCAGGCCGTCACCTGCGTCATCGGCTCCGCCGAGCAGGTGGACGCCATCGCTCCGGTGATCCGGGAAAACCTGCGGTAAACTAAAGCATCGGGGCCCTCACGGTTTCGTGAGGGCCCCTTCTGTTATTTTATTTTCCTGCATTCCAGGTAATAGCGCTTATCCCGGGCGGTGCCGATGGAAAAGCTCTTTTTGGGGAACACCCCGTCCCGCAGGACCGTATCGAAAAGGTCCTCCTTCTTCACGGTGGGCATGAGGAAGGCCAGGGTATTCTCATCCCGGGCGGTCATGGCAATGGCGGCGGCGGAGTCGTGGACGTAGTCCACCATGGCGTCATAGTCGTTCTCGTGCTCCTCCAGAACGTCCTGCAGGGCGTCCACCATGGTGCCGAAGCTCTTGCCCCGGACGCTCAGGGTGCCCGCAATGCGCCCGCCGGAGACTATCTTCACCTGCCGTCCGCCCTCCACCTGCAGCTTTTTCTCCATGATCTCCAGAAGGATCCTGGGCTCGGCGCCGAAGATTACCCGGTGGATGGGGTGGAAGATGACGCCCTCATCCCAGACGCTCTCCGCCTCGCAGAGGGCGAAGCGGGCCGGGTGGTTTTCCCGCTCCTCCTCCGTCAGGTCCATGCGGAGCCTGTTCCAGAGCTCCTTGGCGGCGGCCAGGGAGTGGTTCCCGTCCCCAACCACCATTTTGAGCCCGCCGGGCAGGGCGGCAAACTGCTCCGCCAGGGCCTGGGCCCGGGGGCCGCTTACCTGCCAGCCCCGGATATGTCCGCCCCCGGCCATAAGGTCAAAATCATAAATGGGGGTCTCGTCCTTCAGCTCCCTCCAGAGGGGCCGGATGACGGGGTCCTCCCTGTCGTTTATGAGCACGATAACGTGGGGCAGCTCCAGGCTGGCCCCCCGGCGGATGAGCATGCGGGCAGGCAGCCGCTCCGCCACGGTCCGCTCGCTGGCCCGGATGGGCGCATCCGACCCGGGGGTGAAGTCATATTTCTCCAGGTCCACGCAGCCCACCACGCCCCGGCGCACAAAGCCCCCGGCCACCTGCCGTTCCACGCAGACGAAGCTGTCCTTCAGGACCCGGAAGAGCCCCCGATTCAGATAATCGTCCATGGCTTCCGCAGTTCTCTGGGCCACGTCCAGGGCGGGTATGTCATTCAGAAACGCCTCCGGCATTATGAGGTTGAGGGCGGAGGGACTGTCTCCCACCCGGTCCCTTACCTCCTGCCAGTACTCCGGCTGGGAGGTGAACTGGTCGCAGGCGATAACGCTCCATTTTTCCATGCTGATTCCCTGGGGCACCAGAATGTCCCCGGGAAGAAAGATTCTTTCCATAGCTTCTCTCCTCTTTCCTGCTGCGCTCCATTCTATCAGTTTTCCGAAAAAAAGTAAAGTGCTGCGTTGATTTTGCCCGCAAAAAGTGATAAAATACCCTTGAATGGAGGTGTCCCAATGAAGCGAACGATAATAGCCATCAGCCGTCAGCACGGCGCCGGCGGCACGGAAATCGCCCAGCTGCTCTCCGCCCGTCTCTCAATTCCCTGCTATGAGAGAACGGTCATTGAGCTGGCCGCCGAGAAGACCGGCTTTTCCCCCTCATACATTGAAGGGCTGGAGGAGTCCAGCTCCCGGAGCTTCCTTTTCAACCTGGTCTCCGGCTCCTATACTCCTGCCTCCCTGTACCCCCGGTACGACGTGCCCGTATCTCTCCCCGCCCTGACGGCCCAGGCATCCGTTATCCGTGAGCTGGCCCAGAAGGGCAGCTGCATAATCGTGGGCCGCTGCGCCGAGTATATCCTCCGGGAGGACCCGGACGTGGTGCCCGTCTTCCTCCGGGCGGATAAGGCCGACCGCATCTCCTTCGTCATGAAGGACGAGGGGCTTGAGGACCGGAAGGCCGCCGAGAGCCGCCTTGCCAAAACCGACCGGGGCCGCATGAACTATTACCGCTCCTACACCGGTGAGGAATGGGGCGCCATGGAAAACCACGACCTGAGCATCAACACCTCCCGCACCGGCATTTCCGGCGCCGTGGACGTGATAGTCTCCTATCTCCACGCCCTGGGCCGCCTTTGATTTATTGCCTCCCGCATTGCGGGAGGCTTTTTCTATTCGTGATTCTGGGTCTTGGCGGACTGGGTGCCGTAGTAAAACGCAATGACCACGGCGTACACCGTGAGAAAGTCCTGCCCCACGCTTCCACGAAGGGCAAGCACCGCAAAGACCGCCGTCAGCACCAGGGTCACGATGCTCTTGATGCTCAGAAGCTTAGCCGCCCGCTCTGCCAACGGCCTGTGCCCCCCTCTCAAAGGCTCTCAGGGCCATAAGGGCTCCCTGGTACCGGGGTATGAGGCCCATGGGGCTGGTGCCGTCCGTGATGCCGGCGGCCACAGCCCTGGCGTACTCCTCCCTTGCCCAGGCGGGCACCTCCCGGCCTCTCATGTAGTCGGAAAGCCTTCTGTAAATCTCTTCTCCCGTCATATCCTCTTCCTCCTCCGTCCCGGGCCTTATAAAGGCCCGCACTCTGTCGTATGAACGCACCACCCGGGCAACCTTGTCAGAGTAGTTGCCCTCGATGGCGGAAAAGTTTCTGGCCCCCGCCTCCTCAACGATGCCGGTGTGGCCGAAATCATAGATAACGATGTCCCCCGGCCTGGCCGTGTTTACCACGTCCTCAGGCCGGTTTTTTCTGTACCAGTCCAAAAGGGCGGAGCAGCCGGCGGTTTTGTAGGGCAGGTCCTGCCCCGCCCGGTGGAACACCCACTGGACGAAGACCATGCACCAGGGAAAGGTGGTGTTCCACACCCCGTCCCGGACCCGGGCGCCGTAATACCAGTCGTTGTACTTCACCCGGTTGGACCCGGCGGGCTCCTCGCCGGTGCCGATCTCCCCTCTGGCTATGTCCAGAACGTTCATTCCTCCCGCCTCCTCTCCTCCATCCTACGCTCCAGGTTTCGCACCTGCTCCTCCACCACCGGCAGACGCCGGGCGAAGTTGTTGTGCATATCCACCTTCTTTTCCAGCTCCCCCACCCGGTAGCTGGTGAGCCGGAAGCCGGAGAAGCTGCCCAGGGCCGTGCCCAGAAAGGAGAAAACTGCCACGATTATGGCCGTAACGTCAAGGCTCACAGCACCCTTTCCCCCTCCCGGGCATTGATGACAAAGCCCCGGATCCGGCCGCCGGAGCCGGTGCCCAGGCGGAGGGTCAGGCCGAATTCGGCACAGCCCTGAAACCTGGTGCTCACCCGGGTAACCGCCCGGTCGCTCTCCAGGTCCCGGATAATGCTGCCCCGGTCCGTGGTGACCACCGCCCGCAGGTCCCGGATACCCTCCTCCCCGGTGAGCACCGTAAGGCCGGAGGCGGACCAGCGGCGACCGTCGGCGGGAGCCAGGGACCCGGTGCGCAGATAGGCGGAGATGCGCTGGCCCGAGTCCGTGTCCAGCTCCCGAACAAAGCGGCACACGGCCCCGTCCCCGGAGCCGTAGACAAGGTCCCCCTCCCACTGCTCGAAGCTGCAGCACCGGGGCCCCTGCCAGGGGTACCACCGCTTTGCGGCCTCATCGTACACGAGGACGGTGCCGGCCCCGTCGGAGATACAGAGCTCCTCCCCCAGAGCCATAAGGGCCGGCTGGGCCAGGTCCAGACTCTCCAGGGTACTGCGGCACTTTCGGGAGATGGGGCTGCGGCCGCCGCCCCAGGATGTCACCTCTCCCCTTTCCAGGAGCACCGGGCCCTCAAGGCCCAGAACGGCGCCGTTTTCCACGGGGCTGCAGGGCCCCAGGAGGCGGCTTCGCACGTTAAGTCCTCCCTGGCCGTTGGAGGTTATGTCCAGGCGCCAGGCCTCCTCCTGCCGGAAGGCCCACAGGGCGGAGCCATAGCCGCAGGCGGCCAGAATGGGCCCATCCCCCTCCCCAACTGTGAAGCGGCAGGAGGGCGGGTAATAGTCCCACCTGGGGACCCCGTCCCGGCCGGTGCCGCAGAAGAGCACGGTGCTGCCGTCCCCCCAGAGGGCCAGCCTTGCGTTGGGCCCCACCCCCAGCAGGGTGCCCCCTCTCATGGCGTTGGGCACCTGTGGCTCCTGGTCCGGGATGTAGTAGGTGGCCTCCAGGGCGCCTATGCCGGCCTGGGGCGGCGTCTGGAACACCAGGGCGCTGCTGTCCTGCCGCCAGGCCCAGGTTACGGTCTCCCCGCCGTAGGTGACGGATACGATGCGCTGGGCCTTTTCCGGCAGCAGGTACTGGGTGCTCTCCCCGTCCGTGTTGAACCGGACCCTCCGGTACCCGGTCAGCAGGTTCCGCTCCTCATAGGCCCTGCCCCCGTCCAGAGGGCCGCAGGCCACCCGCACCGTGGGGATATAGGGCTCAGGCGTCCGGAGGGCGGTGCCGTCCCATATCTGAAAGCTCGTGCCGTCCAGAATTCCCAGGGCCCCCCGCAGGCTGAGCAGGCAGGGCCTTTCGCTTCCCAGCGGGGTGAGCTTTTCCCGGACAAGCAGGCCGTTTCTGCGGAACAGGCCGTAAAGGGCCCATTCGCAGGCGGCGTACAGCCCCTCCTCCCCGCCGATGCGGCACCGGCGAAGGGTCACGGGCTGACTCTGCCGCTTTCTCTTTACCCCCAGGAGCTCCAGGGTGAAAACTGCGGTCTGGCTGCCCGGGGTGAAGGAGGCCAGCACTGCGGGCTCTCCCCCCTCCAGACGGTACCAGCCCACATAGTCTGCTCCGTCCGTCCGGTCTGCGGTGACGCTCTGGCCCGTAAGTATCAGGCTGTCGTCCTCGTCAAGGACAAGGCCGGGCCAGAGCTCCAGGGTGCCCCCGGTTATCTCACGGAGCCGGCCCGTGTGATAGAGCTCACTGCGGACCGCAACGGAGGCCAGCTCCTCCGTGCCCGGCCGGAGCTCAAGGCTCCCGTCCCCGCCGGGGGCCAGGTTCCGGAGGCTCGCCGCCTCTCCCGGCGCCCGGTCCTCCCCCTCGTT
>JAFPTE010000185.1 GCA_017400415.1 Oscillospiraceae bacterium | reverse complement strand
ACATGACGAACATCTTTGCCCAGTAGGGGCCGGAGATGAAGTCCACGGCGTCAAACCCCAGGGCAGTTATGAGCATGTTCACCAGACCCACGGAGTGCTCCGTAGGGCGGAAGGCAATCATGAAAACCAGGCCCACCGCCAGGGTGTTGGTCACGTAGGGCAGAAAGTACAGGGTCTGGAACAGGTTCCGCAGGGGCTTGATGGAGTTGAGGCCCAGGGAGATGAGCAAAGCGATGCCCGTGGAGAGGGGCACCGTTATGATGACCAGGATAAAGGTGTTCCGCAGGGCCCGGAGGAAGTAGGCGTCCCGGAGGACGTAGCTGAAGTTGGCCAGGCCCACGCCGGAGGCGGTCTGGGAGGCGAAGTTGTAGTTTTCCTCCACGGAGTAGATAACAACGTCTATAAGGGGGTACACCATGAAGACCGCCAGAAACGCAATGGCGGGCAGCAGGTAGAGCCAGCCCTTGTACTGTCTTTTCATCCCGTCACCTCACCTCGTAAAGGACCCTTCTGCCGTCCGGGGCGAAGAGATGCAGCTTCCCGGGCTTCAGTCGGAAGGAGACGGAGCTGCCGGAGATGCGGACTGCGTCCTCGGAGGGGATGATGGCCCGGATGTCGCCGGAGGTGCAGGCCGGGTGGCGGCACACAACGCTGGTGTCCCGGCCCATGACCTCAACTCTGTCCAGAGCGGCGGTGAAGGGGCCCTTCTCCTCCAGGTCGAAGCCCTCCGGCCGGATGCCCACGGTGTAATCCCCGTCGGCGGGGCCGTAGATGTTCATTACCGGGTCCTCTCCCACGTAAAGGGTGCCGCCCTTCACGCTGCCCTTGAAGACGTTTATGGCGGGGGTGCCCAGGAAGGTGGCCACGAAGAGGTTTGCGGGCTTGTCGTACACCGCCTGGGGCTTGTCTATCTGCTGGAGGACCCCGTCCTTCATGACCACGATAAGGTCGGAGATGCTCATGGCCTCCTCCTGGTCGTGGGTCACGAAGATGGTGGTTATGCCGGTCTCGTTCTGGATGCGGCGTATCTCCTCCCGGGTCTGGAGCCTCAGGCGGGCGTCCAGGTTGGAGAGGGGCTCATCCAGCAGAAGCACGGAGGGCATCTTCACCAGGGCCCGGGCGATGGCCACCCGCTGCTGCTGGCCGCCGCTCATCTGGCTGGGCTTCCGGTCCATAAGGTTGTCAATCTGGACCAGCTTCGCCGCCTCCAGGGCCTTTTTTTCCATAACGTCCCTGGGCAGCTTCTTGTCGCCCTTCAGGTTCTGCAGGGGGAACATGATGTTCTGCCGCACGGTCATGTGGGGATAGAGGGCGTAGTTCTGGAACACCAGGCCCACGCCCCGGTTCTCCGGGGGCAGGTCAGTTACGTCCGTATCGCCGAAGAGTATCCGGCCGGAGGTGGGGGTTTCCAGACCGCTGATGAGGTTCAGGGTGGTGGATTTTCCGCAGCCGGAGGGGCCCAGCAGGCCGATGAGCTTCCCGTCCGGTATCTCAAAGTCAAAATCGTCCACAGCCACCACGTCCGGCAGCCTCTTGCCGGAGCGGTTGGGGAAACGCTTGGTCAGATGCTGAAGAACAACTTTCATTTTAACTCCCCCTGTTTTTCACAGTATCGGAAAAGGCGCACTCAAAAAAGCCTTCGGATGGATGGCATTTTCTCATGCGCCTTCGCAATTACACCCATATTATATACAAAACTCGGAAAATGTCAATACAGGAAGGTGCCCTCAAATACCTGAGAAGCGCCGCCGGTCAAAGTGATTCTGCCGTTTTCCACGGTGACCGTCAGGTCCCCGCCCCGCAGGCTCACCCTGACCTCCGTGCCCGGGGCTATGAGCCCCTTCTCCACCGCAGCCGCTGCGGCGGCGCAGGCGCCGGTGCCGCAGGCCAGGGTCTCGCCGCTGCCCCGCTCCCAGACCCGCATGCGCAGGGTGGACCGGTCCACAAACCGCACGAATTCCGTGTTCACCCGCTCCGGGAACAGGGGGCTGTGCTCAAACCTGGGGCCCAGGGCCTCCAGGTCCAGGGCGTCAAGCCCATCTGTGAAAACCACGCAGTGGGGGTTGCCCACGTTCACGCAGGTGACGGCGTACTCGTGCCCGTCCACGGTGATGGGCACGTCCACCGCCCGGTCGGCGGAGCAGACAAAGGGCACGTCAGAGGGCTTTACGCTGTACTGCCCCATATCCACCGTCACGGAGGACACAAGGCCGTCCCGCAGGTAAAGCCGCAGGGAGCGCAGGCCGCTTTTCGTCTCCACGGTGACGGTGTCCCCCTGCACATAGCCCCGGTCGTGCATATACTTGCCGATGAACCGCAGGTTGTTGCCGGCCATAAGACCCTCGCTGCCGTCCCGGTTGAAGGTGCGCATTTTAACGTCCGCAATCCCGGACCTTTCCAGAAGCACAATGCCGTCACCGCCGATGCCGTAGTGGGCGGCGCAGAGGGAGACGCAGAGGCTCTCCGGGCAGGTTATGCCGCCGTCAAAATTCTCAATGAGGATATAGTCGTTGCCGCAGTCCTGCATTTTGGTGAAGCCGACCCGCTCCCGGCTCTGGCGCATGTGGAGAAGGTCCACAAGCTCCGTGTTCTCCTCGTTGTAGCGGCTGGCTATCATGTCCGCCAGGGCGCCGGCGGTGTCCAGGCTCGTCAGGCAGGGTATGCCCAGCTGCATGGCCCGGCGGTGGAGGGCGATATAGTCCCCCATGGTGGCATCCTTAACGGCGCCGGTGTAGATGATGCAGCCGATTTTGCCCTCGCTCATGAGCTCATAAAGCTCCGGACTCTGAGTGGCGTTTTCCACGCTGCGGACCGGTATATCCAGGGCGGCGATGGCGGCAGCGGTGCCGCCGGTGGCGAAGAGGGGCAGCCCCAGGGAGTGGAGCCGGCGGGCCAGACCCAGAATCTCCTGGTAGTCGCTCTCCTCCACGCTGAGGAGGACCCCACGGTCCTGGGGCAGCCGGAGCCCGGAGGCGGTGAGGCCCTTGCACAGGGCCTCCGGCAGGGTCCGGCCTATGCCCAGTACCTCGCCGGTGCTCTTCATCTCCGGGCCCAGGATGGAGTTGGCGTCCGTGAGCTTTTCAAAGGAGAAGACCGGCACCTTGACGGCAAAGTAGGGGGGAGTTTTGGCAAGGCCCGGCTCCCAGCCCAGGTCCGCAAACCTGGCTCCCAGCATTATGCGGCTGGCCAGGTCCACCATGGGAACGCCGGTGACCTTGGAGATATAGGGCACCGTGCGGCTGGCCCGGGGGTTTACCTCGATAACGTAAAGCTCCCCGTGGTAGATAAGGTACTGGATGTTCACAAGGCCCCGGGTCTTCAGGGCCAGGGCAAGCTTCGTGGAGACGTCGCAAATCCGCTCCAGCTGCTTGTCCGTCAGGTTGAAGGGCGGGTACACGGCGATGGAGTCGCCGGAGTGGACCCCGGCCCGCTCGATGTGCTCCATAATGCCGGGGATAAGCACGTCCTGCCCGTCGGAGATGACGTCTACCTCCAGCTCCGTGCCGGGCATGTACTTATCCACCAGCACCGGGTTTTCAATGCCCTGGTCCAGTATGCCCTGCATGTATTTTTCCGTGTCCTCCCGGCTGCGGGAGATGGTCATGTTCTGGCCGCCGATAACGTAGCTGGGCCGCAGAAGCACCGGGTAGCCCAGGTCCTCCGCCGCCGCCAGAGCCTCGGCCATGGTGAGAACGCCGTGGCCCTTAGGCCGGGAGATGCCGAACTGCTCCAGAAGGGCGTCAAACCGGGCCCGGTCCTCCGCCACGTCGATGCTGTCGGCGGAGGTGCCCAGGATCCTTATGCCCATCCTGTCCAGGTACCCCGTGAGCCGGATGGCGGTCTGGCCGCCGAAGGCCACCACAACGCCGATGGGGTTTTCGGCGGCGATGACGTTCATAACGTCCTCCCGGCACAGGGGCTCAAAGTACAGCCGGTGGGCGGTGTCGTAATCCGTGGAGACGGTCTCCGGGTTGTTGTTGATAATGACCACGTCATAGCCCATGTCCCGGAGGGTCCGGACGCAGTGGACGGAGCTGTAATCGAACTCGATGCCCTGGCCGATGCGGATGGGGCCGGAGCCCAGCACCAGCACTACCGGCTTTCCGGACCGGGGGAAGCTGCGGCTTTCGCACTGGGCGTCGTAGGAGGAGTAGAAGTAGGGGGTACGGGCCTCAAACTCGGCGCCGCAGGTGTCCACCATCTTGTAGCTCATGGCAAGGTGCCGGGGCACCGGATGGCCGGAGATGCGCTCCAGAGCCTCGTCCGTGTAGCCCAGCCGCTTGCCCTGCCAGAGGCCGGCGTCGGACAGGGGGAGGCCCGCTATGCGCTCCTCAAAATCCGCCATGCCCTTGAGCTTTGAGAGAAACCAGGGGTCGATTTTGGTGATGGAGTTGATTTCGGAGACGGAAACGCCGCTTTTCAGGGCCTCGAAGACTGTGAAAAGCCGCCGGTCGTCCTGCCTTTTGAGCCGCTCCCGCACAGGGGAGGGGTCCATGGGGGCGGCGTTCAGAGTGTCCAGGTTTATCTCGGCCCCCCGGACAGCCTTCATAAGGGCCATTTCAAAGGAGGGGGCTATGCTCATGACCTCCCCGGTGGCCTTCATCTGGGTGCCCAGAGTCCGGGCGGAGCCGTGGAACTTGTCAAAGGGCCACTTGGGCACCTTCACAACCACGTAGTCCAGGGTAGGCTCGAAGCAGGCGCAGGTCTTGCCGGTGATGTCGTTTTTTATCTCCGGCAGGGTGTAGCCCAGGGCGATGCGGGTGCTGATTTTCGCAATGGGGTAGCCTGTGGCCTTGGAGGCCAGGGCGGAGGACCGGGAGACCCGGGGGTTTACCTCGATAACGGCGTAGCGGAAGGAGTGGGGGTCCAGGGCAAACTGGCAGTTGCAGCCGCCTACTATGCCCAGCTCCGAGATGATGTCCAGGGAGGCACTCCGCAGCATCTGATACTCTTTATCCGAGAGGGTCAGTGCCGGGGCAACCACGATGGAGTCGCCGGTGTGGACGCCAACCGGGTCTACGTTCTCCATGGAGCACACGGCGATGACGTTTCCGGCGGCGTCCCGCATGGTCTCAAATTCGATTTCCTTCCAGCCCGCCACGCTCTTTTCTATGAGCACCTGGGTGATTGGGGAAAGGTCCAGGCCGTTTTTGGCGATGGCGAATAGCTCCTCCGGGTCTGCGGCAATGCCGCCGCCGGTGCCCCCCAGGGTGTAGGCCGGACGGACGATGACCGGGTAGCCCAGCCTTTCCGCAATTTCCAGAGCCTCCTCCGGCCTTTGGGCAACGGCGGAGGGGATAAGGGGCTGACCGATCTTCTCCAGGGTCCTGCGGAAAAGCTCCCGGTCCTCCGCCCGCTGTATGGCGTTTATATCGGAGCCCAGGAGCCGGACCCCGTATTTTTCCAGTGTGCCGTCCCGGGAAAGCTCCATGGCAAGGGTAAGGCCCGTCTGGCCTCCAAGACCGGCCAGAAGCCCGTCCGGCCGCTCCTTGACTATGATGCGCCGGAGGGTTGCCTCGGTGAGGGGCTCTAAGTAAATGGCGTCGGCCATGTGCTTGTCCGTCATGATGGTGGCGGGGTTGGAGTTTACAAGAACGGTCTGCACCCCCTCCTCCCGCAGGACCCGGCAGGCCTGGGCCCCGGCGTAGTCAAACTCCGCCGCCTGGCCGATGACGATGGGGCCGGAGCCGATGACCAGGACCTTTTTTATGCTCTTATCTCTGGGCAAGGCTCTCCCCTCCCATCATATCCATGAATCTGTCAAAGAGAAATTCCGTGTCGTGGGGCCCGGAGGCGGCCTCCGGGTGGAACTGGACCGTGAAGCACCTGAGGGCCGGGTAGTCTATGCCCTCGGAGCTCATATCGTTGGCGTTCACGTAGCGCAGAAGGGCCCCGTAGGGCAGGGCGGCGGCGTCCACGGCGTAGCCGTGGTTCTGGCTTGTGATGTAGGTGCGGCCCTCCAGAAGGTCCGTAACGGGCTGGTTGCCGCCCCGGTGGCCGTACTTGAGCTTATAGGTCTTGCCGCCGGCGGCCAGGGCCGTCAGCTGGTGGCCCAGGCAGATGCCGAAGATGGGCGCCTGGCCCAGCATTTTCCGTATCTCCCGGATGGGGCCCAGGTTTTCCGCCGGGTCCCCGGGGCCGTTGGAGAGCATGATGCCGTCCGGCCGGGAGGCCAGAACCACCTCCGCCGGGGTGTTGTATGGGTAAACCGTCACGTGGCAGCCCCGCTTCAGAAGGCAGCGGATGATGTTTTTCTTGGCGCCGTAGTCCATAAGGGCCACCCGGAAGCGCACCTTCCCCTCCGGGGCATGGTACTCCACGGTGCCGGTGCTGACGGAGGCCACGGCGTTCCGGACGGAGTAGGACCGGATGGCGGCCATGTCCGCAGGCAGGTCGTAGACTATGGCGGCGTTCATAACGCCCTCCTCACGGATGAGGCGGGTTATGGCCCGGGTGTCCACGCCGGTGATGCCGGGAATGCGGTTTTCCTTCAGGAACCGGTCCAGCTCATATTCGCTGCGGAAGTTGGAGGGGGCGGCGCAGAGCTCCCGGCAGACGTAGCCCCGGCAGGCGGGGCGCCCCTCCAGGTCCGGGGTGATGACCCCGTAGTTGCCGATGAGGGGGAAGGTCTGCATTATAATCTGGCCGGCGTAGCTGGGGTCCGAGAGGGTCTCCAGATATCCCACCATGCCGGTGGTGAAAACCAGCTCCCCGATGCTCTCCGCCCGGGCGCCTATGGCCTCGCCCTCAAAACGCTGGCCGTTGGCCAGCACCAGATACGCCCGGCTCATAGGGTTGCGGCCATGACGGCCTTGATGGTGTGCATGCGGTTTTCGGCCTCGTCAAAGACGATGGAGGCGGGGGAGCGGAAGACCTCATCGGTCACCTCCATGCAGTCGATGCCGAACTTTTCGTAAACGGCTCTGCCGGTCTCGGTCTCCAGGTCGTGGAAGGAGGGCAGGCAGTGCATGAACCGGCACTGGCTCCCCGCCAGGGCCATGAGCTCGCCGGTGACCCGGTAGGGGGTCAGGTCCGAAATCCGCTCCGCCCAGACCTCGTCCGGCTCGCCCATGGAGACCCACACGTCCGTATAGATAACGTGGGCGACGGTGACTGCCGCCCGGGGGTCCGTTATAAACTCAATGCTGCCGCCGGACTCTTTGCACAGCTGGCGGCAGGTCTCGATAAGGGCCGGGTCCGGGAAGTATTTCTCCGGGGCGCAGGCCACAAAGTGCAGGCCCATTTTGGCACAGCCCACCATAAGGGAGTTGCCCATGTTGTACCGGGCGTCACCCATGTAGACAAGCTTTTTGCCTCTGAGGGAGCCGAAATGCTCCCGGATGGTGAGAAAGTCCGCCAGGATCTGGGTGGGGTGGAACTCGTTTGTAAGGCCGTTCCAGACGGGAACGCCGGAGTATTTCGCCAGGGCCTCCACCCGCTCCTGGCCGTAGCCCCGGTACTCGATGCCGTCGAACATCCGGCCCAGGACCCGGGCCGTATCCTCAATGCTCTCCTTTTTGCCAATCTGACTGGCCTTGGGGTCCAGGTAAACGGCATTCATCCCCAGGTCCGCCGCCGCCACCTCAAAGCTGCAGCGGGTCCGGGTGCTGGTCTTCTCGAAAATCAGAGCCACGTTCCTGCCCTCACAGTACCTGTGGGGGATATGGGCGTGCTTCTTGGCCTTCAGATCGGCGGCCAGGTCCAGAAAATATTCGATTTCGTCCGGCGTGAAGTCCAGAAGCTTCAGAAAGCTCTTGCCTTTAAGGTCCATATTGTCCTCCTCAGTCTGCCAGTGCCGATTTCAGAACGGCCACGGCGGTTTTAAGGTCATCAAAGGGTATGTTGAGAGCGGGCAGGAGCCGCACCTTTTCCTTGGCGGTCAGGCACAGAACGCCCCCTTCAAGGCACTCCGTGACCACCTGGCGGGCGGGCTTTTCCGGCAGTATGCCTATCATAAGGCCCAGTCCGCTGACGCTTTTCACCCCCGGTGCCCCGGTGAGCTCACCAAATATGTATGCGCTCTTCTCCCGGACGGAGGCCAGCAGGGCCTCGTCAATGCGGGAGAGGATGCTGTAGGCTCCGGCGGAGGCCACCGGGTTTCCGCCGAAGGTGGAGCCCTGGTCCCCGAAGGAGAAGATATCCGCAAGCTTTTCCCCCAGCACCGTGGCCCCGATGGGCAGGCCGCCGCCCAGGCCCTTGGCGGTGGAGAAAAGGTCCGGCTTTATGCCGAAGTTTTCGTAGGCGTAGAGCCGCCCGGTCCTTCCGTTGCCGGTCTGGACCTCGTCTGCCATGAGGATGATATCCTCCGCCTGGCAGAAGTCGTAAAGCCCCTTCACGTAATCGGCGCTCAGGGGGAGAACGCCGCCCTCGCCCTGAACGCACTCAATCATAATGCCGGCGGCCTTCACCCCTCTTGCAAGGGCGACGGTGCCCTCCAGGTCGTTTGCGTCTGCGTAGGCGAAGCCCGGAGTCAGGGGGGCAAAGAGCTTGTGGAAGCCATCCTGCCCTGTGGCGGCCAGGGTGGTGAGGGTCCGGCCGTGGAAGCTGTTTTTAAGGGTGACGATGGTGTAATAATCCGGGCCCTTGTGCTCGGCGGCGTACTTCCGGGCGGCCTTGATGGCGCACTCGTTGGCCTCCGCCCCGGAGTTGGAAAAGAAGACCCGGCTCATGCCGGTCCGGGTGCAGATGAGCTCCGCCAGCCTGGCGCAGGGCTCCGTATAGTAGAGGTTGGAGGTGTGCTGGAGCTTATCCAGCTGCTCCGTTACGGCCCTTTTCCACTCCTCATCTCCGGTGCCGAAGGCGGTGACGCCGATGCCGCTGCCCAGGTCGATGTACTCCTTGCCGGCGGTATCCGTAAAGCGGCTGCCTCTGCCGCTTACAAGCTCCACCGGGAAGCGGTTATAGGTATGGGCGATGTATTTTTTGTCGGTTTCCGTTATAGTCATCTTATCAGTCCCTCGTAACCATGGTGCCGGCGCCCTCATCCGTCAGAAGCTCCATCAGAATGGAGTGGGGCACCCGGCCGTCCATTATGCTGACGCTGCCCACGCCGTGATTCAGTGCGTCCACGCAGCATTCCACCTTGGGTATCATGCCGCCGGCGATGACCTCCTCCTTGAAGAGGGCCACGGCCTCGTCCACCGTCAGACGGGAAATAAGGGTGGAGGGGTCGTTCTTGTCCCGGAGGACCCCGGCGATATCCGTCATCATAATAAGACGCTTGGCCCCCATGGCTCCGGCCAGGAAGGCGGCGGCCGTGTCGCCGTTGATGTTGTAAACGTTGCCCTCGCCGTCGCAGCCCACGGTGGAGACAACAGGGATGTAGCCCTTCTCCAGCAGGTCCCTGATGGGCTCTGCGTTCACCTTCGTTATCCGGCCCACATAGCCCAAGGCCGGGTCCTTCATCTCCGCCTCGATAAGTCTGCCGTCCATGCCGGAGATGCCCATGGCCTTGCCGCCCTTCATCTCCAGAAGGTTTACCAGGGTCTTGTTCACCTTGCCGGCCAGGACCATCTGGACAATGTCCACGGTCTCCTTGTCTGTGACCCGCAGGCCGTTCACGAACCGGGGGGCCTTGCCCAGCCGGTTCATAAGGTCGCTGATCTCCGGCCCGCCGCCGTGGACCAGCACCACCTTCACGCCCACCAGCCACAGAAGCACCAGGTCCTCCATGACCTGCTCCCGCAGCTCCGGGCTCACCATGGCGTTGCCGCCGTACTTCACGAAGACCACCTGGCCCGTGTACTGCCGGATATAGGGCAGAGCCTGGGTCAGCACCTGGGCCCGCTGGGCGTTTGTAAACTGAATTACCTCGTTCATGTCCGGTACTCCCCGTTGATTTTCACGTATTCATAGGTCAGGTCGCAGCCCCAGGCGGTGGAGGCAAAGCCCCCGTCTCCCAGGGTGATATCTATATGTATCTCGCTTTCCCTGAGAATGGCCAGGGCCCGCTCCTCGGAGAAGTCCACCCCGGCGCCGTTTCTGCACACAAGCTCGGACCCGGCGGCGGACCGGAAGGAAACGTCCACCTTGCTTACGTCAACAGGCACGCCGGCGTAGCCGATGGCGCAGAGGACCCTGCCCCAGTTGGCGTCGGCGCCGAAGATGGCGGCCTTGGTGAGGCTGGAGCATACCACGCTCTTGGCCACCTTCCGGGCGGAAGCCAGGCTGCCGGCGCCGGTGACGGAGCACTCAATGAGCTTCGTGGCGCCCTCTCCGTCGGCGGCAATGGACCGGCACAGCCAGACGGTGACGGTGTTCAGGGCCTTCATGAAGGCGTCAAAGTCCTTCCCCGGGGCGGTGATGGGCTCGTTGCCCGCCAGGCCGTTTGCCATAAGAGAGACCATGTCGTTGGTGGAGGTGTCCCCGTCGATGCTCAGCATGTTGAAGGTGGACTGCACGTCCCCCTTGATGGCGAGCTGCAGCATCCCGGCGGAGATGGCGGCGTCGGTGGTCAGGAAGACCAGCATGGTGCAGAGGTTGGGGTGGATCATGCCGCTGCCCTTGGCAATGCCGCCCAGATGGCAGGTCTTGCCCCCCAGCTCAAACTCCACGGCAATCTCCTTGGGCTTCGTGTCCGTTGTCATGATGGCCTCGTTGGCCGCAAGGCTCCCGTCCTCGCTCAGAAGGGAGGCCAGAGCGGGCAGGGAAGCCCGGATGGGGGCAATATCCAGCCGCTGGCCGATGACGCCGGTGGAGGCCACGATAACGTCCTCCGGCGCAAGGCCCAGGGCCTCTGCCGCCAGGGCGCTCATCTCCTCCGCCACGGCGATGCCGTCGGCGTTGCAGGTGTTGGCATTGCCGCTGTTGCAGATGACCGCCTGGGCCCTGCCGTCCGCCAGGTGGCTTTTGGTGACGGTCAGGGGGGCGCCCTTGACTAAGTTGGAGGTGTACACCGCAGCGGCGGTGCAGGGTACCCGGCTCATGATAAGGGCCAGGTCCTTCTTGGATTTGTTTTTCCGGATGCCGCAGTGGATTCCGGCGGCAGTAAAGCCTTTGGCGGCGCAGACGCCGCCGGGAACGGTTTTAATCATAGTGTCTCCTTTATATTAAGTCCCTCAGTCTCGTCAAGGCCGAGAACGATGTTCATATTCTGAATGGCGGCGCCGGAGGCGCCCTTGCCCAGGTTGTCGAAAAGTGAGGTGAGGATTATGCGGTCCTCGTTGCCCAGGGCGGTCACTATCATGTCGTCCCGGCCCTCCATAAGGTTTGCGCTCAGCATGTCCAGCTCCGGCTGGGCGTATTTCACCACGGGGCCCCGGTACAGGTCCCGGTAGCACTGGCGGACGTCCTCCAGAGTGCCCTTCAGCATGGAGGGGAAGAGACTCACCGTCACCTCCATGCCGCTGTAGAAGTTCGCCACAATGGGGCAGAAGACCGGCGCATAGTCCAGACGGCACTGCTGCTGCATCTCCGGCAGGTGCTTGTGCTTCTGGGAAAGGCCGTACTGCCGGGGGGAGTTCAGCTCATGGGGCAGCTCGTCTGCCTCATACTGGGCTATCATCTTTTTGCCGCCGCCGGAGTAGCCTGTCAGGGAAAAGCAGGTGAGAAGGGCGCTTTTGTCCAGAAGCCCGGCCTCCGCCAGGGGGGCCACCAGGGCGATAAAGCCGCTGGCGTGGCAGCCGGGGTTTGCGATGCGCCCGGAGCGCTTTATTGCCTCACGGCGGCCCGGAAGCTCCGGAAAGCCGTAGGCCCAGCCCTCCGAGGTGCGGTGGGCGGTGGAGGTGTCGATTATCACGGGGCCGTCCTTTGCCAGGGCGGCTGCCTGGCGGGCGGCCTCATCCGGCAGGCAGAGGAAGACCACGTCCGCCGAGTTTATGGCCCAGGCCCGGGCGCTCTCGTCCTTCCGCAGCTCCTCCGGCAGGGTTATCAGGGTCAGGTCCCTGCGGCCTGCCAGCCGCTGCCGTATTCTCAGCCCCGTGGTCCCGGCGGAGCCGTCAATAAAAACCTTGGTCATAGGTCCTCCCTTATCTATAGGTATTGGGCGCACCGGGTATGCAGTGCGCCCATTGTGTTTATTTTCCGTCCACCATGGCCTTGACCTTGATGGGCAGGCCATAGAGGTTTATGAAGCCCTGTGCGTCCTTCTGGTTGTAGTCGCTCTCGCCGAAGGTGGCAATCTGCTCGGAGTACAGGGAGTAGGGGCTCCAGACGCCGGCGTTTATCATGTTGCCCTTGTAGAGCTTCAGCCGGACCTTGCCGGTCACGTTCTCCTGGGTCTTGGCAACGAAGGCGGAGAGGGCCTCCCGCAGGGGGGTGAACCACTGGCCGTTGTACACCAGCTCACCGAAGGTGATGGCCAGCTTCTGCTTCTCGTGCATGGTCATCTTGTCCAGGCACAGGCTCTCAAGAACCGTGTGGGCCTTGTAGAGGATGGTGCCGCCGGGGGTCTCGTAAACGCCCCTGCACTTCATGCCCACAAGTCGGTTTTCAACGATGTCCAGGATGCCGATGCCATTCCTGCCGCCCAGCTCGTTGAGCTTCAGGATGATGTTCTTGGCGCTCATCTTCTCCCCGTCCAGGGCCACGGGCACGCCCTTCTCGAACTCCAGAGTCACGTAGGTGGGCTCGTCCGGAGCGGTGACCGGGCTCACGCCCATCTCCAGGAAGCCGGGCTTCTCGTACTGGGGCTCGTTGCCCGTGTCCTCCAGGTCCAGACCCTCATGGCTCAGGTGCCACAGGTTCTTGTCCTTGGAGTAATTGGTCTCACGGCTGATTTTCAGAGGCACATTGTGGGCCTCGGCGTAGTCGATTTCCTCGTCCCGGCTCCTGATGCTCCACTCCCTCCAGGGGGCGATGATGGGCATGTTGGGGGCGAAATGCTTGATGGCCAGCTCAAACCGGACCTGGTCGTTGCCCTTGCCGGTGCAGCCGTGGGCGATGGCGTCGGCGCCCTCAGCCAGAGCCACCTCGGCCAGCTTCTTGCCGATGATGGGCCGGGCGAAGGCGGTGCCCAGCAGATACTT
>JAFPTE010000184.1 GCA_017400415.1 Oscillospiraceae bacterium | reverse complement strand
GTCGCCGGAGGCGACTGATGAGGTGGATGTGTATGGGCCAAAATTGCAGAAAAGGCGACACCTCATCCGCCTCGCTGCGCTCGGCACCTTCCCCTCCAGGGGAAGGCTTTGAAGAAAGAGACCGCCCTCAAGGGGAAGGCTTTGAAGACGGAGACTGCCCTTTGGCTCCCTTGTGTAAAGGGAGCTGTCAGCGAAGCTGACTGAGGGATTGTGGGTCCGGTGAAGTGCCGGGCGCAGATAATGGCACAAAAATTCATATTTAGTCTACACAATCGGCGGGATTTGTGGTAGAATAAACTGAATATTCTGGGGGGAGTGGGCCCAAAGGAGGGACTGGCCTTGAAAATGCGCAAAGCGGCGGCAATAGCTCTGTCGGCGGCCCTTTTTCTGGGCCTTTTCGGCTGCTCCGGGGAGAGTGCGGAGGATTTTTACGCCCTTCCCAAGCTGACGGACACCTATGTGGGCCTCCAGGTCCAGATAACAGCCCTTCTGGAGACCGGCGCCGAATACTCTGCCCCGGCCTCCGGCCAGAACCGCCAGTCCGTGCAGATGGAGGACCTGGACGGGGACGGGGTCCGTGAGGCCCTGGCCTTCCTCCGGGCGCCGGGAGACGGGGGCCCCAGGGTCTACGTCTTCCGCTACAACAACGGCATGTATGAGCGCAGCTGCGTTCTGGTGGGCAGCGGCACGGGCTTCGAGAGCGTGGGCTACGTGGATATGGACGGCTCCGGCGCCAAGTACCTGGCGGTGGGCTGCTCCACGGACTCCGGCATGAACCTGCTGACCCTTTACGATATGAAGGCCCTGGCCGGCCGGGCGGCCATGGTAACGGGCTATAACCGCTTCGTCACCGCCGACCTGGACGGGGACGGCCGCACGGAGCTGGTGACCTTCACCCTGAGCTCCGGGGAAAATGACGGCGCCGCCGTCTGCTATTCCCTGGGGAAGGACGGGGAGCTTACAAGTACCGCCGCACCTATCTCCAGCGGCGCCCGGAACCTGCGCCGGGTCCGCTCCGCAGTCCTGCGGGACGGCACCGCCGCCCTCTTTGCGGAGAGCACCATGGGCACAAGGCTGGTTACGGATATCTTCTGCACCGGGCCGGAGGGCATACGGAACATCACCCTGGACGAGACCATCGGCGCCTCCAACACCTTCCGCTCCTCCAGTCTCTGGAGCCGGGATATAGACGGGGACGGGGTCCTGGACGTGCCCAGAAATGAGCAGCTGCCTATGGTGTACGGGACCTCCGGCATCTATGATATTGTTTACTGGTCCGATTATGACAGCCTGGGCCAGAGCCGGGCGGTGGAGGCCACCTACATAAACAGCGCCGACTCCTGGTTCTTCGTGTTCCCGGAAGAGTGGCTCGGCAACGTGACCGTCCACCGGCAGGACAGCGTCGGCGGGGAGCGGGCGGTCATTTTCTCCTTCCTGGACCGCCGGAACGAGGCGGTGGATTTTCTTACGATATATACCCTCACCGGTGACAACCGGGAGGAGCGGGCGGCGGCAGCAGGGCGCTTTGTGCTCCGCCGGCAGGATGAGAAGGTCTTCGCAGCCGAGATAACGGCCCGGCCGGAGGGCTTTCAGGCGGAAAGAGAACAGGTGGAGCAGAGCTTCAACATACTCTACTCCGAGTGGATGACCGGCGAGGTCGGATAAGGAGGACAGCATGAGAAAGGTCCTTGTTCTGGAGGACGAGGCGAACATCCGCAGCTTCGTTGTTATAAATCTCAAGCGCTCGGGCTATGAGCCCATCGAGGCCGCCACCGGGCTGGAGGCCCTGGAGCGGATGAAGGAAAACCCGGATATAAAGGTGGCCCTTCTGGATATAATGCTGCCGGATATTGACGGCTTTGAGGTCTGCCGCCAGATCCGTGCCTCCAATCCCCGCATCGGCATAATCATGCTCACCGCCCGGACCCAGGAGATGGATAAGGTCATGGGCCTCATGACCGGGGCGGACGACTACGTGACCAAGCCCTTCTCCCCGGCGGAGCTCACCGCCCGGGTGGACGCCCTGTGCCGCCGCCTGGGCGAGTTCGGGGACCCGGAGCCCGGGGACCTGGTCCAGGGGCCCTTCCGGCTGAACACCCAGAGCCGGTCCCTGGAGAAGGATGGGGAGAGAATCCGCCTGACCCAGGTGGAGTACTCCATCATGAAGCTCTTTATGGAAAACCCGGGGAAGGCCCTCACAAGGGAGGATATTCTGAACTCCGTCTGGGGCCGGGACTACCTGGGGGAGCTGAAGATAGTGGATGTGAACATCCGGCGCCTGAGAATAAAGATAGAAGACGACCCCACCAGCCCCGCCTACATAACCACGGTCTGGGGCGTGGGCTATAAGTGGAGGGCCTGATATGGCCGAGGACAAGGCACCACGTCTGAGACTCCGGGTCCGGGGCCTGCGGCGCCGGTGGATGATGAGCTCCCTTCTGGTGATTTTCCTCATCGTCCTTGTCATCGGCGTGCTGTTCTCCGTCACCGCCACGGGCAACAACGTGCGCACCGTGCGGGAGGGCCTGGTCTCCAAGGCCTCCGCCACGGCGGGGTTTTTCCAGAACTACATAACCCGCACCTATGCGGAGTACTATGACTCCGCCTATATGTATATCGAGGCCTTTGAGGACGCCAGCAAGATCGACCTGCAGTTCATCGACACGGAGGGCCGGGTCATGATGTCCTCCTATACCACCATGGCCGCCGGCACCGTGCCAGGCACGGAGGATATCTCCGGGGCCATCAGCTCCAAGGAGGTCCGGGTCTGGGAGGGCCGGAATGCCGGCACCGGGGAGCATATCATGGCGGTCTCCGCCCCCATGACCTATTCCGACGGCCAGGTCATCGGCGTCATGCGCTACGTGACCAGCATGCGGCTGGTGGACCGGCAGAACATAATGGTCATCCTGGGGGCCGCCGGGGTGGGCGCCTCCGCCATGCTTCTGGTGGTGCTCATAAACCTCATGTTCCTGTCCACGGTCATCGACCCCATGCGGGAGATAACCGCCGTGGCCCAGCGCATTGCGGACGGCAGCTACGGCACCAGGATAAGCAAAAAATACTCTGACGAGATCGGAGATATGGCGGACGTTCTGAACGATATGTCCGTGAAGCTTTCGAGGGCGGAGAAGGCCCAGACGGAGTTCATCTCCTCCGTGTCCCACGAGCTCCGCACCCCCCTGACGGCCATCACCGGCTGGGGCGAGACCCTCTCCTATGACGAAAACCTGCCGGAGGAGGACCGCCGGGGCGTTGAGATAATTGTCAAGGAGGCCCGGCGCCTTACCAAGATGGTGGAGGAGCTCCTGGACTTCACCCGGATTCAGGACGGCCGCTTCACCCTGAACGCCGTGGAGATGGACGCCGCCTCCGAGCTGGAGGACGCCATCTTCGCCTACCGGGAGCTTCTGAAGGGGGAGCTGGAGCTCATCTACGAGCCCTCGGAGAAGGACCTGCCCCTTATAAACGGGGACCCGGAGCGGCTGCGGCAGGTGTTTTACAATATCTTTGACAACGCCGCCAAGTACGCCGCCGAGGGAGGGCGCCTCATAATCAGCACCGCTGCGGAAAACGGCGACGTGGTGCTCCGGTTCCGGGACTTCGGCCCCGGCATCCCGGAGGAGGAGCTGGAGCGGGTGAAGCTCAAGTTTTACAAGGGCAATTCCAAGAAGCGGGGCAGCGGCATCGGCCTTGCCGTCAGCGACGAGATCATAAAATTCCACGGGGGCACCATGAAGCTCTCCAATGCGGAGGGCGGCGGCACCCTGGTGACAATACGAATTCCTGCGGAAGAAAAGATTTAACCGAAGAAGGAGAACCAATGTCAGAAGAGAAGAGCTGCGCCTTCAAGACCTCCATCGGAGGCCAGGCGCTTATGGAGGGCATACTGATGCGGGGGCCGGAAAAGCAGGCCATCGTAATCCGGAAGCCCGACGGCACCCTGGAGGAAAAGGTGGAGGGCTACTCCCTGCCCAAGGATAAGTACCCAATCCTGGGCCTGCCCATAATCCGGGGAGCCGTGAATTTTGTGGACACCATGATAAAGGGCGTCAAGGCCATGATGTACTCCGCCGAGTTTCTGCCGGAGGAGGAGCAGGGCGAGCCGGACAAGCTGGACCTCTGGATTCAGAAGCACTTTCCGGAGGATAAGGCCCAGAAGGTCATCGTCGGCGTGGCGGTGGCCCTGGGAATCGCCCTGTCCGTGGGGCTCTTTATCCTGCTGCCCACCATCCTGGCGGGGCTTGTGGCCCCCTTCGTGGGAAACGGCATCCTGCGGAACCTTATCGAGGGCCTTTTCAGAATAGTGATTTTCCTCTCCTACCTTATCCTGGTCTCCCGGATGAAGGAGATAAAGCGGGTCTGGATGTACCACGGCGCCGAGCACAAGACCATCTTCTGCTATGAGGCGGGCCTGCCCCTGACTGTGGAAAACGCCCGGAAGCAGCCCCGGCTCCATCCCCGGTGCGGCACCAGCTTCCTGCTCATCGTCATGGTGGTCAGCATCCTGGTGTTCTCCCTGGTCCGCTGGTCCAACGTCTGGGTCCGGATGCTCATGCGGATTCTGCTGCTGCCTCTGACCGTGGGCATCAGCTACGAGATAATCAAATACGCCGGCCGGCACGACAACGCCCTTACCCGCATAATCTCCGCCCCGGGGAAGGCCCTCCAGCTCATAACCACTGCCGAGCCCGATGACAGCATGCTGGAGGTGGCCATCCGCTCCCTGGAGCTGGTGAGGCCTGAGGAGCGGGGCGCCGGCGACAGCTGGTAAAGCCTGGGGGTGAGTGGGATAAAGACATATAACGATATCTACCTTGAGACCCGGAAGGCCCTGAAGGCCGCCGGCATAGAGGCCTACGACCTGGAGGCACGGCTCATGCTCTCCGCCGCTGCGGGGAAGAGCCGGGAGGAGTTTTACCGGGACATCAAGTTTTACGCCATGGGCGAGACCGAGGCCAGGGTCCGGGAATTCACCGCCCGGCGCATCGCCGGGGAGCCCATCGCCTACGTGCTGGGCGAGTGGGAGTTCATGGGCCTGCCCATGGAGGTGGCCGCCGGGGTGCTTATCCCCCGGCCGGAGACGGAAACTCTGGCGGAGCTGGCCCTGCGGCTCCTCCGCGGGCGGCACACTGCCGGGGCAAGGGTCCTGGACCTGTGCTGCGGCACGGGCTGCATCGGCATATCCGTTGCGGCCAAGGTGGCGGACGCCAAGATAGTCCTGGCGGATAACTCCATGAAGGCCCTGCGGGTGGCCAGGAAGAACGTGCGCCGCAATAACGTGGCGGGGAACACCATCGTCATCGATGCCGACGTGCTGAAAAGCCCACCCATGATGCTGGGACGCTTCGATATGATAATCTCCAACCCGCCCTATATCCCCACGAAGGAGATAAAGACCCTGGACTCCTCCGTCCGGGATTTCGAGCCCCGGGAGGCCCTGGACGGGGGCCCCGACGGCCTGGATTTTTACCGGGCCATCATACCCCGGTGGACGGATATACTGAAGGATGACGGCGTCATCCTCTTCGAGTGCGGCGAGGGCCAGGCGGACGAGATCGGCCTTCTGCTCCGGGACAGCGGCTTCACCGCCGCCTATCATGAGGACGCCTTCGGCGTCCGCCGCATAGTGGCGGGACTTAAAGAGAATAAACAACCCTGAGAATACGGAAAGGATCTGATATTATGGCAGAAAAGAAAAAGGCGCCGGCAGCCGCCGGCCTCCCCGCCGGGGACGATAAGAAGAAAGCCCTGGAGACCGCCATCAGCCAGATTGAGAAGAGCTACGGCAAGGGCTCCATCATGCGCCTGGGCGACGGCATGCAGGTGAACGTGGAGGCCCTGCCTACGGGCTCCCTGTCCCTGGACCTGGCCCTGGGCATCGGCGGCGTTCCCAAGGGGCGCATTATAGAGATCTACGGCCCCGAGTCCTCCGGCAAGACCACCCTGGCCCTGCACATGGTGGCCTCCGCCCAGAAGGCCGGCGGCGAGGCCGCCTATATCGACGTGGAGCACGCCCTGGAGCCTGCCTACGCCAGAGCCGTGGGCGTCAATATTGAGGACCTGCTCATCTCCCAGCCGGACACCGGCGAGGACGCGCTGAACATCACGGAGACTCTGGTCCGCTCCGGCGCCGTGGATATCGTTGTGGTGGACTCCGTGGCCGCCCTGGTGCCCAGAAGCGAGATCGAGGGCGAGATGGGCGAATCCTCCGTGGGCGTGCTGGCCCGGCTCATGAGCCAGGCCCTGCGGAAGCTGGCCGGCGTCGTCAGCAAGACCAACTGCATCGTCATCTTCATAAATCAGCTCCGTGAGAAAATCGGGGTCATGTACGGCAACCCGGAGACCACCCCCGGCGGCCGTGCCCTGAAGTATTTCGCCAGCGTCCGCATCGACGTGCGGCGGATGGAGACCCTTAAAAACGGCTCCGAGATGGTGGGCAGCCACACCAGAGCCAAGATAGTGAAGAACAAGGTGGCCCCTCCCTTCAAGGAGGCGGAGTTTGACATCATGTACGGCGAGGGCATCTCCAAGCTGGGCGAGATCGTGGACCTGGCCGTGAAGCTGGATATCATCGAGAAGGGCGGCGCCTGGTTCACCTACGGCGACACCCGCATCCAGGGCCGGGATGGCATGAAGCAGTATCTGAAGGACCACCCGGAGGTGGCCGACGAGATAGAGGCCAAAATCCGGGCCAACGCCTATAAGCTCATGAGCCCCCAGGCCCGCATCGCCGCCCAGGCCGCCGGCCGGGCAGTGGACGTTTCCGCAGAGGATTTTGAAGGGTGAGGATAGAAAAGCTCGCCTCCTCTCAGCATATGCCGGAGCGGGTGTATGTTCACCTTGAGGGGGGAGAGCGGCTCAGAGTCAGCCTTTCGGACGTGACGGAGCTGGGCCTCCGTGCAGGCATGGACCTGGACGAGGCGGAGCTTGCCTCTCTCCGCAGCCGGAGCGCCGCAGCCTCCGCCAGGGAGCGGAGCCTGAACCTTCTGGGCCGGCGGCAGATGAGCCGGGCAGAGCTTATCCGCAAGCTCCGGGACAAGGGGGAGGACCCCCAGGCCGCCGAGGCCGCCGCCGACGCCATGGAGCGCCTGGGCGCCCTGGACGACGCCGAGTACGCCGCCAGCGTGGCCCGGCACTATACCCGCATGGGCTACGGGCCCGGCCGGGTCCGGGCGGAGCTTGCCCGCCGGGGCGTGGACCGTCAGGACTGGGACGGGGCCCTGGACGCCCTGCCGGAGGAGAACGGCGGCACCCTGGCCGCACTCATCGAAAAAAAGCTCCGGGGCCGGACTCCGGAGGAGAAGGACGTAAAAAAGCTCCGGGACTCTCTCATCCGCCGGGGGTTCAGCCCCCGGGAGGTGCGCCGGGCCCTGAGCTGTTACAGCGAAAAAATACAGGAAGAAGAGGAATAGACAAATGCCGAAGGTATGCCTTGTGTCCCTGGGCTGCGCCAAAAATCTCATAGATTCGGAGCAGATGCTCTCCGTTCTGGATAAGGCGGGCTACGAGATCACGGACGAGCCGATGGAGGCGGATTACGCCGTTGTGAACACCTGCGCCTTTATCGAGTCCGCCCAGGCGGAGGCAATCGAAAATATCCTGCGCCTGGCCTCCTATAAGGAGGGCGGCAGGCTCAAGAAGCTCATTGTGGCCGGGTGCCTGGCCCAGCGGTACAAGGATGAGCTTCTGCGGGAGCTGCCGGAGGTGGACGCCCTGCTGGGCACTGCCAGCCCCTCTTCGGTGGTGCAGGCCATAGAGCAGGGGGGCAGCTACTTCGGGGATATCTCCTCGCCTCTTGAGGAGAACGAGCGGGTGGTCTCCACCGGGCCCAGCTGGGCCTATATCAAGGTGGCGGAGGGCTGCAGCCACAACTGCGCCTACTGCGTCATACCCTCCCTCCGGGGCAGGTACCGCTCCCGGCCTATGGAGAAGATAGTGGAGGAGGCCAGGAGCCTGGCGGAGGCCGGGGTGAAGGAGCTTATCGTGGTGGCTCAGGACCCCACCCTCTACGGGGTGGACCTGTATAAGAAAAAGACCCTGGCGGAGCTTCTCCGGTGGCTTTGCAGAATCGAGGGCATCAAGTGGATTCGGCTCCATTACCTGTACCCGGACGCCGTGGACGATGAGCTCATAGACGTCATCGCCTCGGAGGAGAAGGTGCTCAAATACCTGGATATACCCATTCAGCACATAAATAACGGCATTCTGAAGCGCATGCGCCGCCGGGGCACCGGGGACCAGATCCGGGAGCTTATAAAAAAGCTCCGGGAGCGCATTCCCGGTGTGGTGCTCCGCACAAGCCTCATAACGGGCCTTCCCGGCGAGGGCGAGGAGGAGTTTGAGGAGCTTTGCGATTTTCTCCGCCAGGCCCGGCTTGAGCGGGCGGGGGTCTTCCCCTTCTCCCCGGAGGAGGGCACCGACGCCGCCAAGATGGACCATCCGGACGGGGAAACCGCCCAGCGCAGGGCGGAGCTTGTAAACGAGCTCCAGGCGGAGATAATGGAGGAGTTCAACGAGAGCCGGGTGGGCACCGTCACGGAGGTCCTCTGCGAGGGCTTTGATGAGGAGGCGGGCTTTTACCTGGGCCGCTCCTTCGCCGAGAGCCCGGATGTGGACGGCTATATCCTGTTTTCCGGGGAGAACGTGAAGACCGGCGAGTTTTACAGAGTCATTCTCCGGGGCCAGCTGGAGGGGGACCTGGTAGGCGAGGTTATTAAGGAGGAGCAAAAATGAAGGGCATTAACTTACCGAACAAGCTGACCATACTCCGGGTGATCCTGGTGCCCGTTTTCATCTTCACCCTGCTCTACGGCAACCGCTGGGCCGCCCTGGTCCTGTTCATCGCCGCCAGCTTTACGGACTGGCTGGACGGGTACCTGGCCCGGAAGAACAAGGAGATAACGGACTTCGGCAAGTTTGCCGACCCTCTGGCGGACAAGCTCCTGGTGACAAGCGCCTTAGTCGGCTTCGTGCAGCTGGGGCTTATTCCCGCCTGGGTGGCCATGGCCGTCATCGGCCGGGACCTGGCGGTGGACGGTCTGCGCATGGTGGCCGCCGCCAAGAGCGTTGTCATGGCCGCCGGCATGTCCGGCAAGGTGAAGACCGCCGTCACCATGGTGGCCATCCCTGTCATGATGACCCCCCTGGGGGCCCTGGGCTGGGGCGTTTTCACCGTGAACAATATCCTCTGCGTGGTCATCCTCATCCTGAACCTGTGGAGCATGCTGGATTATTTCATGAAGAACGGCAAGCTGGTCCTGGAGGATATGTGAGGGAGCCAAAGCGGATATAATTACATTGTTGACACGCCGCAGACGGCGTGGTAATATAATAATGACAGGCGAGGAACGGGAGAAGTAACCGGCAAATTCCCGCAAAAGAGAGGCGCTGACGAGGCTGAAATCGGCGCTTGCGGGGAATCGGTGAAATGCGCCCGGGAGCCTGCGGGGAGGAAATGCCCCGCCGCAGCCGCTGCGTTAGAGGCGGAAGAGTTATAAGACGGAGTGGAACCGTGCTATTGCGCCTCCCGTGGCAGTTTTTGCCGGGGGGCGCTGTTTCTTTTTTGGAGTGATGCAGATTGTTCGATGAGGTAAAAGAGCTGGCGGAGGCCTACATGAAGCGGGACCCTGCCGCCACGGGAAAGATGGAGGTAGTGCTCCTGTACCCGGGGATCCGGGCGGTCCGGAGCCACCGGTACGCCCACTTCTGGTGGACCCACGGCTTTAGGTTCCTGGGCAGGTGGCTGAGCCAGAGGGCCCGGCGGAAGACCGGCATTGAGATACACCCCGGCGCAAAGATAGGCCGCCGCCTGGTCATCGACCACGGCGAGGGCGTGGTCATCGGCGAGACCGCCGAGGTGGGGGACGACGTGCTCATTTACCAGGGGGTCACCCTGGGAGGCACCGGCAAGGATACGGGCAAGCGGCACCCCACCGTGGGCAACAATGTGCTCATCGGCTCCGGGGCCAAGGTCCTGGGCCCCCTCATAATCGGGGATAACAGCCGGGTGGCCGCCGGAGCCGTGGTGCTCCGGGATGTGCCCCCCAACGCCACCGCCGTAGGCGTCCCCGCCCGCATCGCCCGCATCGACGGGAAGAAGACGGACTACGCCTCCGAGGTGGACCAGGTCACGGTCACGGACCCCGTTTACGCAGAGCTTGTGAGCCTGCGGAACCGGGTGGATGAGCTTACGGATATACTTTCCAGATTGGAGAAATAATAATATGTATCTTTACAATTCCGCCGCCAGGAAAAAGCAGGAGTTTATCCCCAACACCCCAGGTGTGGTGAAAATGTACACCTGCGGCCCCACGGTCTATCACTTTGCCCATATCGGCAACCTCCGGAGCTACATCATGGAGGACGTGCTGGAAAAGTATCTGCGCTTTGCGGGGTATGAGGTCCGCCGTGCCATGAACATCACGGACGTGGGCCACCTGTCCAGTGACGGGGACACCGGGGAGGATAAGATGCTCAAGGGCGCCCGCCGGGAGCACAAGACCGTCATGGAGATAGCAAAGTTCTATACGGACGCCTTCTTTGCCGACTGCAGCCAGCTGAATATCCGCCGGCCGGATAAGGTCCAGCCCGCCACCAGCTGCATCGACAAGTATATCGAGGTCATCTCCCGGCTTCTGGAGAAGGGCTATGCCTATGAGGCCGGCGGCAACGTGTACTTTGACACCTCCCAGCTGAAGCGGTACTACGTTTTCAACGACTTCCGGAAGGATGACCTGGCCGTAGGCGTCCGGGAGGGCGTGGAGGCGGACGACAACAAGCGCCACAAGAACGACTTTGTGCTGTGGTTTACCAAGTCCAAGTTTGAGGACCAGGCCCTGAAATGGGACTCCCCCTGGGGCGTGGGCTACCCGGGCTGGCACATCGAGTGCTCCTGCATCTCCATGCAGAACCTGGGCGAGTACCTGGATATCCACTGCGGCGGCGTGGATAACGCCTTCCCCCACCACACCAACGAAATCGCCCAGTCCGAGGCCTATCTGGGCCACAAGTGGTGCAATTTCTGGTTCCACGTGCAGCATCTGAACACCGCCGACGGCAAGATGAGCAAGTCCAAGGGCGAATTCCTCACGGTCTCCCTCCTTAAGGAGCGGGGCTATGACCCCCTGGCCTACCGGTTCTTCTGCCTCCAGAGCCACTACCGGAAGGCCCTGGTGTTCACCTGGGAAAACCTGGATAACGCCGCCGTGGCCTATAATAAGCTCATCGCCCGCATCGCCGCCCTGGACCCGGAGAAGGGCCCCGCCGATGAGGACGCCGCCCAGGCCCTGCTGGCCTCCTTCCGGGCGGCTATGGATAACGACCTGAACACCGGCAACGCCGTCACCGCCCTGTACGATATCCTGAAGGCGGAGGCCCCGGACGCCGTGAAGCTCCGGGCCATAGACCTGGCGGACAGCGTTCTGAGCCTGGACCTTCTGAAAAAGGCCGCAGCCCAGCGGGAAAGGAACGCCCGGGCCCCCAAGGCCGGCCAGTTTGCGGTCATCTTTGAGGACGGCGTGGAGGACCAGGCCGCCCGGGACCTTATGGAGCAGCGGCAGGCCGCCAAGAAGGCCAGAAACTTTGCGGAAGCGGACCGGCTCCGGGACGAGGCCGCCGCCCTGGGCTACACGGTCATGGACGTTCCCGGCGGAGTGAAGCTCACGAGAAAATAACATGGAGGCAGCGCCATGCGCTTTATGATAATTGACGGCAACAGCATCATAAACCGGGCCTTTTACGGCATCCGCATGCTGAACGCCCCGGACGGCACCCCCACCAACGCCGTTTACGGCTTTCTGTCCATCTACCGGCGGCTTATGGGAGAGCTGAGCCCGGACGCCGTTGCCGTGACCTTCGACCTGCCGGAGCCTACCTTCCGCCATAAGCAGTATGCGCTCTATAAGGCCCAGCGCAGGCCCATGCCGGAGGAGCTCCGCAGCCAGATCCCCCTGCTGAAGGAGGTGCTGGACGCCATGCACGTCCGGCGCTGCGAGCTGGCGGGCTGGGAGGCCGACGACCTTCTGGGCACCGCCTCCAGGATCTGCGAGGAAAAGGGCATAGAGTGCGTGGTGGTCACCGGCGATAAGGACAGCCTGCAGCTCATCGGACCCCATACGGCGGTGTACCACATCAAGAGCCGCATGGGCCGCCAGGAGGTGAAGGTCTACGACCGGGACGCCTTCTTTGAGGAATACGGCTTCGAGCCCCGGGGCATAGTGGACCTGAAGGCCCTTATGGGGGACCCCTCCGACAATATCCCCGGTGTGCCCGGGGTGGGGGAGAAGACCGCCATGGACCTGATGGCAAAGTACGGCAGCCTGGAAAAGGTCTACGGGAGCCTGGACGAGATAAAGGAAAGCATCCGCAAGAAGCTGGAGGCCGGCCGGGACTCCGCCCTTATGAGCTACGACCTGGCCACCATCCGCCGGGACGCCCCCATGGGCCTGGACCCGGAGGACGCCAGGCTGTGCCCGCCGGATAACGATAAGCTCTGGCGGCTCTTCCGGCGGCTGGATTTCAAAAAATTCTCCGACGAGCTGGGGCTCCATGAGCCCGCCGGGGACGGCGAGACTTCCGCCCAGGCGGCGCCGGAGGCGGAAAAGCTGCCCCTGCCCGGGCCGGAGGAGCTGAAAAGGACCCTGGGTGAGGGCCTCTGGGCGGTGCTCTATGACGGCATTTCCGACACCTGGGCCATATCTGACGGGAAACGGGGCTTCCTCGTGACCGGAGAGGACCGGCAGACCCTGGAGCTGCTGGCCCTGCCGGAGGTCAGGAAGGCGGGCTATAACGTGAAGGACTGCCAGCGGCGGCTTCTGGACCTGGGCATTGAGGCCCGGCCCTGGGAGTTTGACTGCGCCCTGGCCGCCTACCTGCTGGACCCTACGGCCCAGGGCTACGAGCTGGAGGACCTGTGCAGCCGCCACTGCGGCTTTGAGCTTCGCAGCGGGGAGAACGAGCAGCTCTCCCTTCTGGGCGGGGACGAGGGCGCCCTGGTGAGCCGGACCGCCGCCCTCATTCCACTGCGCTCCGAGCTTCTCAAAAAGCTGGAGGCTCAGGGGCTCACGAGGGTCATGAACGAAATCGAACTGCCCCTGTGCC
>JAFPTE010000183.1 GCA_017400415.1 Oscillospiraceae bacterium | reverse complement strand
GCCGCTTGATGTTCAGGGTCACGGCGTGGCCCACCATCATGTTGGTCATTTCCTGGGCGTTGGTGTTCTTCGTCAGCATATCGCCCACGAACTGGCCGTGGCGCAGCACCGCCACACGGTCGGACAGGGCCTCCACCTCGTGCATCTTGTGGGTGATGATGACGATGGCCTTTCCGTCATCCCGCATGTTCCGCAGGACGGTGAAGAGCTTGTCCGTCTCCTGGGGGGTCAGAACGGCGGTGGGCTCGTCCAGTATCAGTATGTCGGCGCCCCGATACAGGACCTTCACTATCTCCACGGTCTGCTTCTGGGAGACGGACATATCGTAAATCTTGGCATCCGGGTCCACCTGGAAGCCGTAGGCATCGCAGATGGAGCGGATCCGCTCCCGGGCGGCCTTCAGGTCCAGCTTGCCGGGCAGGCCCAGGACGATATTCTCCGCCGCAGTGAGCACGTCCACCAGCTTGAAGTGCTGGTGTATCATGCCGATGCCCAGGTCGAAGGCGTCCTTCGGGGACCGGATGACCACCGGTCTGCCGTCAATGGAAATGGTGCCCTCGTCCGGGAAGTATATCCCCGAGAGCATGTTCATAAGGGTGGTCTTGCCGCTGCCGTTCTCCCCCAGAAGGGCCAGGATCTCCCCCCTGTAAATATCCAGCCAGACACGGTCGTTGGCCAGAACGGGACCGAAGCGCTTGGTTATGTCCCGCATCTGGACTGCCGGTGTTTTCTCTGCCAAATCCCCATCTCCTCCCGAATTATTCTTGCTCTAATAATACTATATATTGCCGGTTTCGGCAATAGAAAAAATTATCGGGCGGGCCGAAATTGCCCGCCCGATTTTATGAGGCGCTGCCTCTTATTTTTGCTCAGGGACGCCAGGAGCTTCTGCCCCCGACTTCCCATTATTGCCTTTTGGGAATCAGCCGAAGTTCACGTCCAGCAGGGTGATGCCGTCGAAGCCGTCGGTGATATCGAAGTAAGGAGCGGAACGGTACTCGGACTCATGGAAGTAGCCGTCCTTGATGACCTCGGTGTCGGGGGTGTAGGCATCATCGGTGTCAACGTCGGCCTTGTAGCTGGTGAGCTTCTGGCCCTTGACGGTGAAGGCGTTGGTATCGAAGACGTGGATCTCGCCCTTCTCCAGCTTGGCCTTGACCTCGTCCAGCTTGGCCTGGGTGCCGGCAGCGGCGACCTTGCCGTTCACGTCGGTGAGCTTCACGGAGCCGGTCTTCATGGTGCCGGTCCAGTCAGCGTCGATGGTCTTGCCGTCCATGACGGCCTTGATGGCGTAGACATAGTAGGGGGTCCAGTCAATGCGGCTGGAGACGATGAAGGTGTTGGGGGCCACGGACTGGGTGCTGCCGTTGTAGGAGACGTTGGGGATGCCGGCGGCCTCGCAGGCGGTGGGGGCGCCCATGGAGTCGGCGTGCTGGCTGACCAGCTTGGCGCCGCCCTGGATGAGCTTGTTGGCGCCTTCCTTCTCGGCGGTCTCATCATACCAGGAGCCGGTGAAGGTCACGTCCATGGTGACGGTGGGGCAGACGCTCTTGGCGCCCAGATAGAAGCTGGTGTAGCCGGAGATAACCTCGGCATAGGTGAAGGCGCCCACGTAGCCCATCTTGGCCTCGGCGGCGGTGAACTTGCCCTGCTCGATCATCTCGTTGAGCTTCAGTCCGGCGGCAACGCCGGCCAGATAACGGCCCTCATAGATGGAGGCGAAGGCGTTGTGGTAGTTGGCAAGGCCCTCGGTATGAGCTCTGGTGCCGGTGGCGTGGCAGAACTGGACCTGGGGGTGCTTCTTGGCGGCGGCGATCATGTAGGGCTCATGGCCGAAGGAGTCTGCAAAGATGATGGAGCAGCCTCTGTCAACCAGGTCCTCAGCGGTCTGCTGGCACTTATCGTCCTCGGGGATGTTGGTGACGATGAAGTAGTTGGACTCGGGAATGCCCAGCTCCTTGCAGGCGGCCTTGGCAGCGTTGATGAAGTTAAGGTCATAGGTAGAGTTCTCGTCGTGCAGGCAGATGAAGCCAACCTTGATGCCGTTGGCGCCGCCGTTGCCGGCGCAGGCAGCCAGAAGGCCCAGGCACAGAACCATAGCCAGCACAAGTGCGATGGTCTTTTTCATTTCGTTTCCTCCAGAAATTTTTGTTTTTTATAAAACAGTGCTCGCCTGGGGGCGAAACACAATTTTATCCTCATTCATCTCGTCAATGACGGCCAGGGACTCCACCCGGTAGCCCGCCCTGCGGAGAGCGTCGCCCCCGTTCTGGAAGCCCTTTTCCACGGCGGCGCAGATTCCCGCCACCCGGGCGCCGGCCTGACCGCAAAGCAGGATGAGCCCCTGGAAGGCGTTGCCCGTGGCCAAAAAGTCATCCACCAGGAGGACAACGTCGTCCTCCCTCAGGTAGTCCCGGCTCACAACGGCGGCGTAATCGGTGTTATGGGTGAAGGAGTGGACCGGGGCGGAGTAAATCTGCCCGTCCACATTGGAGGAGCGGTGCTTCTTGGCAAAGACCACGGGGACAGCCAGCTCCATGCCGGCGGCCACCGCAACGGCGATGCCGGAGGATTCGATGGTCATGACCTTGGTGATGCCGCAGCCGGAAAACAGGCGGGCGATCTCCCGGCCCATCTCCTTAAGAAGACGGCAGTCAATCTGCTGATTGAGGAAGCTGCCTACCTTCAGGACGCCGCCGGGCAGGACCTTGCCCTCGCTCAGTATCTTCTCCTCCATGAGACGCATAAGGGACCCTCCCAGACAGAAAACGGCAGACCGGACGGCCTGCCAACAATGACGAAAACACACCGGCAAATCTGTTGGTGTGCAGCTCTCCAATAGTCGCAGCTTACGGCGCTGCGGTAGAGACGCCCGGGGCCCAGCCTGCGCTACTCCCGGGTATATATTGGCCGACTTTTATTGATTTGCCCGAATTTTAACAAAAAATTAAGAATATGTCAAGGAATTCGGCCCTTTTTCGACAATTTCAGCCATTTGTAGACAGTACATATATAATTCCGGCGCCGTTTCGTCACTTTTTCATGACGGCGGCGCCGGCGCTTCTATGCTTTTTTGTAATCCCGGACAAAACTCACTGCGGTATCCAGCACCCGCTCCCCGCTCCGCAGCTTAAGGCTCAGGGCGGGCTTCCTTCCGGCCTCCAGCTTCACCCGGTTTTTGTAGGCTGCGCCGGTGCAGATCCGGGCGGCCCGCTCCGGGTCGAAGTCCCGGATGGTGAAGATAAGGCGGCCGTCCTTCTGGCTTATCTCCGAAATGCCCGTGTCCGCCGCCTCGCCCCGGAGGAGGGCCACGTGGATCAGGCTGTTCACCTGGGGAGGCGGATCCCCGAACCGGTCGATGAGCTCATCGGTCATATCGTCGGCGTCCTCCTCCGTGCGGATATGGGCGATGCGCCGGTAGAGGTCCATGCGCTGCTCCTGGTTTTTCACGTAGGAGGCGGGGATATTGGCGGAGACGGCCAGGTCGGCGGAGCAGTCCGGCGGCACGGGCACCTTCTCCCCCTTCTCCTCCCGGACCGCCTCGTCCAGAAACTTCAGGTACATATCGTAGCCCACGCTCATCATGTGGCCGGACTGCTCGGCCCCCAGGATGTTGCCGGCGCCCCTTATCTCCAGGTCCCGCATGGCGATCTTGAAGCCGGAGTTGAACTCCGCAAACTCCCGGATGGCGGAAAGGCGCTTTTCCGCCGTCTCGTT
>JAFPTE010000182.1 GCA_017400415.1 Oscillospiraceae bacterium | reverse complement strand
GAAAGAGGAAGTCACCGATATCAGCAATCAGTCCGATGCGCTTGTATTCGTGAGCATCCACTGCAACTCCTTCACCGATCCCAAGATTTACGGCCTGCGGGTCTATTATGAGGTGGACGAGAAGACCACCAAGGACCTTTATCGGGCCTCCAGCAAGCTCGCTCAGCGCGTGGTTGCCGCAACACAGTCCGCCGGAGTCAAGAGCAGCTACCTGACTGCGGATTATCAGGTGCTCCGTGACAACAATAAGCCCTCTATCCTCGTTGAAACCGGCTTTATGACAAACCCGGATGAGCTTGAAAGGCTAATAAACGACGAGTATCAGACCAAGATAATGCAGGCTGTCTGTGACGGAGTTCTCAGCTACATCAAGAACGACATGCCCAAGCCCGCTGCACAGTAAACATATCGGCGCCCTCAGCTGAGGGCGCCGTTTTCGTGCCGTATGATGTTTTCCGCTTCATCCAGAGAGCTTGCCAGGTACACGCCTGCAAGCTCTTTTTCCTTTATGAAGCCCTCCCGGACCATGCTCCGGAGAAGCTCCCACAGGGGAGAGAAGAAGCCGTTTATATTCATGAGGATCATCTTCTGCTTTCCCAGGCCCATTTTGGTCCGGGAAATGGCGTCCGCCGCTTCCTCCAGGGTACCGGTGCTGCCGGGGAAGGCCACGAAGATATCCCCCAGCTCCATGAGCTTCTCTTTACGCTCAGACATGGTCTCCGTAACGATGAGCTCATGTATGCCCTCGTGCTGGAACTCGGCCTCTACGAAAAACCGGGGCTCCACGCCGATGACCCGGCCTCCGGCCTCCAGGACGCTGTCCGCAATGAGGCCCATCAGGCCGGACTTGCTGCCGCCGTAGATGAGGGTGTGGCCCTCACGGCCCAGAAAGGCGCCGAAGGAGCGGACGGCACGGCTGTAAGCGGGATCGGCGGGGCTCTGGGCGGAGAGATAGACCGTGACGTTCATTAATAGGCGATGCCCCAGACGATCATCTTGTCGGCAGCCCGGCCGCAGACGGGGCAGGTGTCGGCGATGTGCTCCTGGTCGAAGGGCATGTTGCGGCTGGATACGCCGCACAGCTCCTTCATCTTATCCTCGCACTCCCGGTCGCCGCACCACATGGTCTTTACGAAGCCGCCGCCGTTATCCATAACGGCCTTGACCTCCTCAACGGTCTCGGCGGAGTAGGTGTGCTCATTGAGGTTCTGCAGGGCCTTCTCGTAAAGCCCGTCATGAACGGCCTTCAGAAGGGCGGGAACGGCAGTGTCAAGCTCGTCCAGAGAGACGGTGACCTTCTCGCCGTTGTCACGGCGGGCGATGACGCACTGGTTTGCCTCTATATCACGGGGGCCAAGCTCAAGGCGGAGGGGAACGCCCTTCATCTCCCACTCGGCAAACTTCCAGCCGGCGGAGTTCTCGGAGAAATCGCCCTTCACACGCAGGCCGGATGCGGAAAGCTTATCGCAAACCTCCTGGGCCTTTTCCAGAACGCCGGGCTTATGCTGGGCGATGGGCAGAACAACCACCTGGATGGGGGCGATGGCAGGGGGGAGGACCAGACCGGAGTTGTCGCCGTGGGTCATGATAACGGCGCCGATGAGGCGGGTGGTGCTGCCCCAGGAGGTCTGGAAGGGATACTGGAGGGTGTTGTCCCGGCCGGTGTAGGTCACGTTATAGGCCCGGGAGAACTTATCGCCGAAATAGTGGGAGGTGGCGGACTGGAGGGCCTTGCGGTCCTTCATCATGGCCTCGATGGAATAGGTGGCCTCGGCGCCGGCAAATTTTTCCTTCTCGGTTTTGCGGCCCTTCACCACGGGAATGGCCAGCACATCCCGGCAGAAGTCGGCATAGAGGTCCAGCTGCTGCTCGGTCTCATGCTTTGCCTCCTCGGCGGTCTCGTGGATGGTGTGGCCCTCCTGCCACCAGAACTCTCTGGAGCGCAGGAAGGGGCGGGTGGTCTTCTCCCAGCGGATAACGGAGCACCACTGGTTATAGAGCATGGGCAGCTGACGGTAGGTCTGGAGAACGTTGGACCAGTGGTCGCAGAACATGGTCTCGGAGGTGGGGCGGAAGGCCAGCCGCTCCTCCAGCTTCTCGCTGCCGCCCTCAGTGACCCAGGCCACCTCGGGGGCGAAGCCGTTCACAAGCTCGCCCTCTTTCTTCAGGAGGGATTCGGGAATAAGGACGGGCATTGCCACGTTTACGTGGCCGGTCTTTTTGAACTGGGCGTCCATAATGGACTGGATGTTTTCCCAGATGGCGTAGCCGTAGGGGCGGAGAATGGTGAAGCCCTTGACGCTGGAATACTCGATGAGCTCAGCTTTCCGGCACACGTCGGTGTACCACTGGGCAAAATCCACCTCCATATCGGTGATTTCGCGAACTTTCTTTTCCTTTGCCATTTTTGATACCCCATTTATAAGATATTCTCCGGATATTTTAATTAAATCAGCGGGAATTGTCAAGGAGGAAAGGGCAAAGAAAAAATATAAATCAAAATGTCGCTATTTGCGCATATTTCCACTTGATTTCTTGTGCAGTTTAGGTTACAATATGAGCGAACAGGAAAGAGGTGAGTCCAATGGACAGTGAATTCGGCGGTGATATCTACACCATCACCGATGAGGACGGGGTTGAATACAACCTGGAGCATGTGGATACAATAGAGCTCGGAGGGGTGTATTACCTGGCCTTCCTGCCTGCCGATAAGGACGTGGATGATGAGGATTACGGTATCGTACTCCTGAAACAGGTTCCCGGTTCTGAGGAGCTTGAGAATCTGGCAGAGGAAGAGGAAGAAGAGATCTACGACAGGTTCATGGAAAGGCTGTTCTCCGAAGAGGACGAGGAAAACGAATAATCTCGTTTTCCTGCGGTGTTCGTGATAGACTTGTTTAAACCCACATCTTTAATAAGGGATGCCGAGCTCCTGCATCTAATCGCAGGCCTCCCGGGGTGCCGTCTGCGCTCCGGAAGTTGGAAGCGTGTCTTTTGCGGGGAGGCGACCCACCTGCATCAACAGTGCAGGTTATAAATGAGTCTACACGGCACAGGCGGGATAAACGACAAAAAAGACAGGGATCCGGTTTTTCGGGTCCCTGTTTACTGTTTTTTAACAAAAAACATGCTATTTGTTCTTGCAGTTTTTATATTTTTATTATATAATGCGGTTTTGTAAACTGCCGGAAAAAGGCATAAAAGAAAAGGAATGATAAACCATGAGCTCTAATGAAAAGATCTCCGCCAGGGAAGCTGAGCAGCAGAAGGCGGCAAAGGAAATGCGCACTTACCGGATTATCGGCATCTGTGTCGCTGTTTTCCTGGTCCTCGCCATTGTGGCTGTCCTTGTGCTGAACTCCAATTTCCTCTATACCAAAGCCACCGCTGTTGACGTCAACGGCACCTCTTACTCCGCCGCTGAGGTCAACTTTGCATACTTCTCCGAGTACAATAACTTCTATCAGAGCCTTGTCAATTATATAGGCGAAGAGTATGCTTCCCAGTTCCTGCCCCAGCAGGGAGTCAGCTTCAAGACCCAGACCTACCGCACCACCGAGGACGGCAAAACCGTCACCTGGCATGACCAGCTCATGAGCATGGCTAAAAACCGGCTGGAGGGCATGACCGCCATTTATAACGAGGCAAAGAAGAACGGCTTCGAGCTCAGCGACGCCGAGAAGCTGTCCGTCGAGCGGCAGATCAGCCAGGTTTCCACCTATGCCGCCAACTACTTCGTCACCCGTGAGCAGTATCTGACCCTTATGTACGGCAAGGGCATGAATGAAGAGGTTTTCAGAAAGTGCGTGGAGTTCTATGCCTACGTCTCCGCCTATGAGACCGCAAAGCAGGATACCTTCACCTTCTCCCAGAGCGAGCTGAAGGACTATTATGCCGCCCACAAGGATGAGAACGCCTATTACACCCTGTCCTACGCCTTCATCAGCGCCAGTGACGCCGACGGCAAGACCACCGATGCGGACATGGAGGCTGCCAGAGTGGCTGCCGAAATCATCGGCGACGCCAAGGATGCGGAGAGCTTTGAGGCCGCTGTTCAGGCCTTCAGCGCCACTCTTCCCGGCGATGACAGCGATGTCACCCACGCCACCACCACCTTCAAGCTCTCCGACCTGCCCGAGGAGTACGCCTCCTGGGTTGGCGATCCCAGCCGCAAGGCCGGCGATTCCACCGTCTTCAAGCAGGGCGGCGACGCCGATAGCACCTATAACGGATACTATGTCTTCATCTTCCATGAGAGAGACGACAACGATTACAACACCCGCAACGGCTTCTACGTTGCCGTGGGCGTTGAGCAGCCCAAGAGAGAGGACTTTGACTCCGAAGGCGCCTATGACGTGGCTGTTCAGAAGGCAAAGGACGATGCGGACGCCAAGATAAAGAAGATTGCAGACGGCTGGGCTACCGGCAAGTACAAGACTCTTGCGGAGCTCCAGAAGGACTTCTCTGCAGATATGACCACCTCCTCCAACATTGTGAACGCCAACATGAATACGGTTCCTCTGGTGTTTATGGACTGGCTCTTTGACGCCTCCCGCAGCGTAGGCGATACCACCACCGTTTCTCAGGATACCGGCCGGTTCTTCGTCTACTACGGCGGCGAAGGCCCCAACGCTGCCGATTTGGTGGCTGAGGAGGCCCTTAAGGCCGAGAAGTTTTCCCAGTGGGAAGAGGACGTTGTGAAGGGCTATGAGGCCAAGGAAAAGTGGGCCTCCCGTTTCTGCGGCGGCATATTCCCGGAAAACTACGCCGGCTGATTCAAAGCATAAAATCGCCCACTGGGTCCGACTCAGTGGGCTTTTTCATTGAAGGGAGAGAGTGTTATGAACAGAATAGAACGTGTTCTTGAAAGGCTGAAGGGCGAGGGCATCTCCCAGATGCTCATTACCGATAAGATGAGTATTTTCTATCTTACGGGAGTTTTCGTGGAGCCCGGCGAGCGGTTCCTGGGTCTCTACATAAATGATGGGGGCGCAAAAACCCTCATTGTGAACAGGCTGTTCTCCGTTCCGGATACGGACTGCCAGGTTGTCTGGCTGCGGGATACGGACTCCGTTTCCCAGGCTGTGGCGGGCCTTGCGGACAACAGCTCACCGCTGGGCGTGGATAAGCAGTGCCCGGCCCGCTTCCTGCTGCCCATCCGGGACGCAATGCCCCGGTGCAGACTTCTTCTGGCATCCCAGTGTGTGGACTGGGTCCGTGCGGTGAAGGAGCCGGAGGAGCAGGAAAAGATGATCCGTGCCTCCGAAATCAACGACCTGGTGATGGGGGAGACGGCCGCATATATCCATGAGGGCTGCACCGAGAAAGAGGTCGCCGACTATCTGGTCAGCCGCTATTATGCCCACGGCTGTGAGGGGATTTCCTTTGAGCCCATCGTTTCCTTCGGCGCAAATGCCGCAGACCCCCACCATATGCCCGATAATACGGTTGTCAGGAAGGGTGACTGCATCGTGGTGGACATCGGCTGCCTGAAGGACGGCTACTGCAGCGATATGACCCGCACCTTCTTTTTCAAGGAGGCGCCGGAGGAGTATACCGCCATTCATGACCTGGTCCGCAGAGCAAACGAGAAGGCCGAGAGCATGATACGCCCCGGCGTCCGCCTCTGCGATATTGACACCGCCGCCAGGGATACCATAACGGAAGCCGGCTATGGGGAGTTTTTCACCCATCGGCTGGGCCACTTCATCGGCATGGAGGTCCATGAGTACGGGGACGTTTCCGCCGCCTTTGACAACACCGTCCGGGAGGGCATGTGCTTTTCCTGCGAGCCGGGCGTTTATCTGCCCGGAAGATTCGGCGTCAGGGTGGAGGACCTGGTGCTGGTGACAGCAGACGGCTGCAGAGTTCTTAACAGTTACCCGAAGATATGGCAGGTCATTGGACAGGATAAATAATATTTCTGTTTTTTTTAAACTTTTTTTGAGCTTTTTTTCCTAAGACTCTTGATGAATGAGAAATTTTAGTATATAATGGGCTCAACCAAAAAAATAAACACCAATGGAGGGCTCATCAATGGGAAAAATTGTTATACGCGCCACTAAGACCGGCACCAAGTTCGATCTCAAAGCCAACAACGGCGAAGTCATCGCCACCTCTGAGGTCTATGCCTCCGACAACGCCTGCAAGAAGGGTATTGCCAGCGTCATGAAGAATGCCCCTGTTGCAAACGTGGAGAATCAGACGGTTGAGGACTTTGCTCATGAGAAGCACCCCAAGTTTGAGATTTATAACGACAAGTCCGGCGAATTCCGCTTCCGTCTGAAGGCTACCAACGGCCAGATCATCGCCACCTCTGAGGGCTACAAGTCTCTTTCCAGCTGCCTCAGCGGTGTCGAGTCTGTGAAGAAGAATACTGTTGACGCCAAGATCGTTGACGAGAGAGAGTAATTCCTTCTGAACGTAAAGCCCTCCCGATTCTGGGAGGGCTTTTCCTATAGTATCACCTTTACCGGTACCGTTATGTTCATTTCCGTTTCGCTAACGCTGCACTCATACGCCAGAATATGTACCCCTGCAGCCCTGGCCTCCGCAAGAGCCCTTGAGAGCTTCGGGTCCGTTTCGGCATTGGGGGTGAAATAGCTTGCGCCCTCCATCTGCACGACGAATACAACGGCGCACTCGTACCCCTCTTTGCACAGCTTCGTAAGCTCTCGGACGTGCTTGAGACCCCGCTCCGTGGGAGCATCGGGGAAGAGGACCACATTGTCCCGCTCCAGGGTCACGCCCTTGATTTCGGCCAGGATACGCCGCTGCCCGGACTCCATGTAGAAGTCAAACCTTGAGTCGCCGAGCCTGTATTCGGGCTTTATGAGAGTCAGATCCGGCATGAACCGGCCAGATTGGGCAAACTCATAAAACACCCTGTTGGGGGCCTGAGCGTCCATGTTTACAAGGCGGCTGCCCTTTCGCACGGTGACCAGGTCGTATTCCGTCTTTCGTCCAGGGGAAGTGCCCTTCTCCAGAAAGACCTGGGCCCCGGGGACCAGTAGCTCCCCGCAGCGTCCCGTATTCTTTACGTGCACGGTTTCCGTCCTGCCGTTCAGAAGCACTTTTGCAATAAATCTGTTGGGACGGGATAGAAATTCCGCTTTGATTATGTTATTATATCTCATAGCCTCTCCCTTGACTTTTTCCTCATTATACCACATGGAGAGACGTTTGAGAATACCTTGGGGGTGAAGTATGCGGTACGGAGTAAGAGTTCTGGCAACCTGGGGCTTTTCCTTTGCCGCCGCAGTCTTCCTCTCTCAGTATCTGCTTACGGAGCAGGTCGGCTGGATATTTGCGGCCGCCTGCGCAGGGCTGTGCATTGCGGCTGTGTTTATCCCCTGGAAGCACAAAAAGCACGGCCTTCTTGTGCTCCTGGGCCTTGCCATGGGCTTTTCCTATAATGCGCTGTATTCCGGCCTGGTGCTCTCTCCCGCCCGAAGCCTTGACGGGCAGAGAATCACCGCCGATGCCGTTTCCCTGAGCTTTCCGGAGGACAGCGGCAGCGGGCAGAGGATGCGCTTCAGACTGCATACGGACTTCGGCGATTCGGACGCCATGGTGTATTCCTATGACGGCTCTTTCATGAATCTCACCCCCGGCGACAGGGTCTCGTTCCGCCTTGACCTTGTCCTGGCCGATGAGAATGACAATGGGGGCAGCGACTATTATTCCTCCCAGGGCGTGCATCTTATCGGAAAGCGGGTGAAGAACTTCTCCCTGACGGGCAGGGAGGACAGGGCGGAGCTTCGGCATTTTCCGGAGTACCTGGCCCATACCCTCCGGGAGAGGATAAAGGAGATTTTTCCCGGGGACGCCAGGCCCTTTACCCTTGCACTTATTACAGGAGATAAAAGCCTGCTCCGGCAGGACGTTAAGTCTGCCTCAGACCTGCAGCGGGCGGGAATCTACCACATAGCAACCGTTTCCGGCATGCATGTGGGCGTGCTGGTGTCCTTCGTTTTCCTCATATTCGGAAACTTTAACTACGCCAAAATAATCGCACTTCCGTTCCTTATATTGATCTCCTGCGTATCCGGATTTACTCCGTCCGTGGTCCGGGCCTGCGTCATGGAGGCGGTCATCCTTCTGGCGCCCGTATTCATGAGGGAGGATGATAAGCTAACAAGCCTGGCCCTGGCCCTTGTGATACTGCTGGGCGTCAATCCCTTCTCGGCGAAAAGCGTTGGCCTGCAGCTTTCCTTTGCCTCAGTTCTGGGAATAATTCTCTTTGCTGAGAAGATTTATAAGTTCATCTCAGACCTTAAATTCTGGAAGTTCCTCAAAAGCCCCAGAACGAAGGTGGCCAAGGCCATCCTGACCTCCGGCATTGCCACATCCCTGAGCGCCGCTGTGTTTACGGCTCCCCTCAGTGCGGCGTATTTCGGCTATATATCCCTGGTCTCGGTAATTACAAATCTTTTCATTCTGCTGATTCTGAGCCCTGCCTTCGTCTCTGCTGTATTGAGCGCAGTCATGGGCCTCATATGGCTTCCCCTGGGCATAGGCGCCGCCTGGATTTCCTCCTGGATACTGAGACTTATCCTGCTGATAGCGGCGGGCTGCTCCGCACTCTACGGCTCCGCACTTTATATCTCCAACCCGGTGGCGGTGCCCTGGCTCTTTGCGGTATACTGCGGGCTCATAGCTCACTGCGCCGGCGGAATAAAGCCCTTCCGGATTATTGCCTATCTGTCTGCGTGCGTCGTCGCCCTATGTGGGGCGCTTATTATAAACGCAGAGCTAAACAGACATACGGAGGACTATTCCCTTGCCATGCTTGACGTGGGACAAGGGCAGTGCCTTGTGCTGTCCTCCGCCGGAGATACCGCCGTCATCGACTGCGGAAGCATGTCCCGCTCCGATTCGGGCGCAGTGGCGGCGGGCTATATAAGCGGACTGGGCCGCAGCACAGTGGACGTACTCATTCTTACGCATTACGATGCAGACCACGTAAACGGCGCCGCCGAGCTCATGGCCCGAACAAGGGTCGGGACTATTATAGGGCCAGTGCCGCCGGAAAACTCCCAGTACGGGCTGATTGTAAAGGGCCTTGCTGCGGAGTACGGCGCCAGACTTTTTCTGACGGATTCCGATTTGACTTTGAAAATCGGCCTTGCCTGTGTTAATATCTATGGGCCGGATACCCAGGGCTCGGACTCCAACGACATGGGTATTGCTGCGCTCATTTCCCAGAAG
>JAFPTE010000181.1 GCA_017400415.1 Oscillospiraceae bacterium | reverse complement strand
GGCGCCTGTTTCCACCCCGCCGGTGGGAACAGGCGCTTTTCTTTTGTGATATCATAACCGCAAAAAGGCGGCTTTGCTGCCGGAGAAGGGTGATGTTATGGAAGAAAAAGAGAAAAAGACAGGAGGGAGATTTGAAACAGCCAGGCTTGTCCTGGGAATACTCTCCATGGTGCTGTTCCTGCTGGTGGCCTTTCAGTCCTGCGCCGCAGGGCTGGGCAATGCCCTCAGCGACAACGGGGAGCTCAGCGGCACCTTCGGCTTTTTTGTTGCCTTCAACCTGCTGGCCTCCGGCATAATAGCGGTGGGGGCACGGAAGAGCGGCTCCCTGGTGCCCTGGATCATTGCCGCCGTACCGCTGTGGCTCAATTATTTCTACGCAAAGGTCTTCGGCGGCTCCTTCGGAGACCTGAAAATCTGGGGATTTGTGTCCTTCGCCATAGGGGTGTTCTACCTTTTCTCCGCAGTGCGCACCAAAAAAGGATACATAATTGTAGGCGTTATCTCCGCAGTTTTCCTGGCCGCAGCCCTGATATGAAGCGGAGCTTCCGGCTCCTGAATATCCTGCTCCCACTGGCTGCGGGGGCCGCAGTATACGTCTTTTTCCGCAGTGATACATATATAGCCCTGGTCGTCAGAGCGCTCTTGCCGGGCATGGAGAACGTGGGAACTCTGCCGGGCACGGCCTTCCTGCGCAATTATGCCTGCGATATGCTCTGGGCATGGGCACTCTGCTTTGCCTGCAGCTGGGTCCTGGACTTGCCGGCGGCGGGCGCATTGTGTGCCGCCGCACTGGGTGCGCTTATGGAGCTTTTGCAGCTCCGGGGGCTCATGGGGGGCACCTTCGACCTGTGGGACATTATTCTGGAAGCACTGTCGGCTTTCTGCGCCAGCCTGATAATATATTTGAAAAGAGGAAAATCAAATGAAAAGTATTTATAAAACAACAGCTCTTTTATTAATCCTTGCTCTTTTTGCCGCCCTCGCCATGGGCTCCGGCTCCGACTCCGGCGATACCCAGTCCCCCTCCTCCGCCTCCGGAGAGAAAAAGGAAGCGGAGACTGTGGAGGAGCAGGTGCTTTTTGAGAAGGACGGCCTTAGGATAACCCTCAAGGGCCTTAGTCTCAACGGACTTCTGGGACCGTCTCTGAAGCTGCTTGTTGAGAATGACGGAGAGAAGACCCTCACAGTTTCTGCCCGGGACACCACCGTGAACGGCTACATGACGGATATTCTTATGTCCTGCGAGGTGGCTCCGGGGAAAAAGTCCAATTACGACGCAACCATTTCAAAGTCCGACCTTTCGGCGGCGGGCATTGACGTTATAGCGGATGTGGAGCTTTCCTTCCACATCTACAATTCGGAGAAGTGGACCGACGCCTTCGATTCGGAGAGGATATCCATCAAAACCTCGGCGGCCCCGGGCTTTGTCTATACCTATGACGACTCCGGCAGCACGGTCTATGAAAAGGACGGACTGAAGATAGTGGTCAAGGGACTCAACAAGTCCTCACTGCTGGGCCCCTCTGTGGTGCTGTACATAGCAAACACCGGGGATAAGGATGTGACGGTCCAGTCCCGGGACGTTTCCGTAAACGGCTTTATGGTGAGCGATGTGTTCTCGGCGGAGATACTGAAGGGAAAGCACGCAGTGGATTCCATCACCCTGCTTTCCTCCAGCCTGAAGGAGAACGGCATCGAAAGCGTCGACGAGGTGGAGCTCAGCTTCCATATTTTTGACAGCAGCTCCTTCAAAACCATAGAGGATACCCCGCCCATAAAGATAAGCTTCAATAATTGAGCAGCGGCCCCCGGACGAAAAGCCCGGGGGCGTTTTCTTGCCCTGCCGGCGGGACTGGCATATGTGCTCCGGAGAATCTGCCGGGGCTTGATTTTGGGGCGGGAATGGGCTATAATCCGAATTATAATGAGGGGGTGTGTGCATGGAGCTGCAGGAGCTGACAGATTACGCTTTGGAAAAGTACGGCGTTGCGGAAGAGCATAAGTGGGCGGACTTTCCGGGCTTCTCCGTGCTGGTACACCCCAAAACCGGCAAGTGGGCCGCCCTCCTCATGCGGCAGTGGGACTCCGAAACTGGACAGGAAATTCAGTGGTGCGATATAAAATGCGGCCAGCTCCACCCCTGGGACAGGCCCGGCGGCTATATCACAGCCCCCCTGCGCATGAAGGGCAGCAAATGGGTGGGGGTGGACCTGAGCCGGGCAGAGGACAGCAGCGAGGTCTTCGACCTTTTTGACAGAGCCATCAGGGAGGGCAGCCGCCAGAGCTTCACCATATCTCTCGGCAGCCGCTCCTCCGGGGACTACCATGACACGCCCATACCCTTCGCCGGCAGCACCTACACACCGCCCAGGGAGCAGGTGCCGGACAGGCTCCGGCAGATGCGCAAGCTCTATGAGTACGGCCGGGAATCCCAGGAGCAGAAGGCGAAGAACTTCTATACCCAGGGCAAATACATGGAGGACTATGAGGACAATGCCCACTGGGAGGGTGACTTCAGCTGCTATTACCCCACCTACCAGGATTTGACGGTGTCCCAGCTCCGGGGCTACTTCGGCTGGCGCACCGGGGTCCGGCAGGGGAGATGGGAAAGAATCCCCGCCTCTGCGGCCTATATCTACATCTATGAGCTTCTGAATGGCATCGGCACGGCAAGCCCCCGGGATGCCCTTGAGAAGCTGGGCGAATTTGAAAAAAACTATCTGGGAGCCGGCTTCGGCGGCGTCCGCATGGGGCAGAACCTGCGGCGCTGGGCCCTGGAGCTCTGCGTTGTCAGGGAGCTTCCGGCAGAGCTGGCCCGCCCCTGGCTGGGGGAGGAGACCGCCCGACGGGAGGAAATGCTTCTGATCCTCCTGGAGCCCGGGGACAGAAGCGACCGGGAGATTTTTGAGGCCCTGTGTCATTTTTCCGGGGACAGGCTCCGCTCCTCGCCGGTGATGAACGAGCCGGAGCGGGGCGCCGGCCTCTTCGCCTCCGCCTGGAGGCAGGGGGGAGAGGAGCTCTTTGCCCGGTGCTTCGGCAAGAGAGCCCCCAGAACCTGGTACCCGCTGCTGAACGCAGTATATTACGCCCCGGAAAAGCACCGGGACTGCACCTATGCCCTGAGCCCCTGCCGCATTTACCGCTGCAGCCGGGGCCAGTGGAGCCTTGAGAAGTACGATGAGCTCACCGTGGGCAAAAAGCTTCTGACAGGCTTTCTCCATGAGGCCGACGCCCTTTTCCGCCGGTATCTGAAAACCGGCAGATACCTTAAGGAGCGGCAGGAGGACGCCTGGGCGGCGCCAATTATAGAGGCCGCTGTCCGGGCGGATATGCGGGAACAGCTTGAAAGGAGCCGCCCGAAGCTGGAAATCGACCTTTCGGGCCTTGACCGCATACGCCGGGACGCAGGCATAACCCGTGACAGCCTTCTGACAGAGGATGAGATTGAGGACTTCGAGCCGGAGGAGACCCCGGAGGAGACCCCGGAATCCCTGTTGGGTGAGCTGGAGACCCGGGTCCTCCGGGCCCTTCTGGAGGGGCAGGACCCCGGCGGCATGATCCGTGAGGCCCACGCCATGCCCAGCGTCGTTGCGGAGAGCATAAACGAGGCTCTCTTTGACGCTTTGGGCGACACGGCCGTGGACTGCGTGGACGACACTCTCAGCCTGGTGGAGGACTACGCAGAGGATATTGAGATGTTTATGGGAGGAAGAATATGACGGAAAACAGGAAGGTGCCCAGGCGCATTGCCCAGACGGTGCTGAACTCCCTTAAGGGCGGCGTGGTGCCCAGAATCGGCCTGCCCTATATAACCGTAGGGCGGAAAAACGAGATTGAGGCCCTGCTCCATGATGTTGACATAATCTCTGAAGGGGGAGCCTCCTTCCGCTTTATCGTGGGCCGCTACGGCTCCGGCAAGAGCTTCCTTCTGCAGACCATACGGAACTACGTTATGGACCGGGGCTTTGTGGTGGCGGACGGGGACCTGAGCCCGGAGCGGCGGCTCCAGGGCACCCGGGGCCAGGGCCTTGCCACCTACCGGGAGCTTATAGGCAATCTGTCCACCAGGACGAAGCCGGAGGGCGGCGCCTTGAATCTGGTGCTGGACCGGTGGATAAGCACCATCCAGGCCCAGACCGCCGCCGAAACGGGCCTTGAGGCCGGGGACCCGGCCCTGGGAGAGGCCGTGGACAGGAAAATCTACGCCGTCACCGCCTCCGTCAGCGAGCTGGTCCACGGCTTCGAGTTTGCCCGGCTGCT
>JAFPTE010000180.1 GCA_017400415.1 Oscillospiraceae bacterium | reverse complement strand
GCAGCGGTTCCGGGCTGCGCCGGCGGAGAGATTGGAGGCGTTTGTAATGAGGGTAATGCGGTCATCCTCCCGGGCGAGCCGGGAGAGAAGGGCCTGGGTGCCGTCCGTGGAGCCGTCGTCGCATATGTAGAGCCGGAGGGATACGCCCTCCTGGCCCAGGATGGAGCCCACGGCCTCAGAGAGAGCCGCCCCGTCGCCGGCGTTGAACACAGGCATTATTACGGAAATCTCCTCCGGCCCTATACCTGCCTCCGACAACCCATCCACCTCACTGCCGACTAATGCTTTCGGGCATACCTATACCCGTTCAGCGTCATTATACCATTGCCCCGGGGGAAAAACAATAGGAATTCTTTAAGCAATTCACCGAAAATATGAATTGATTTGTCAAAAAAAAGGCTATTATGCGGCGGCATTTCCCGGGGCACAGGTGGATTTTTGTCGAATTTGGTAACAATTTGTAATACTTTCTCCGAAGCGGCGCCTCTTCTCCCCTTCCAAATCCTGCACGATGTATTTTTTGCCTTAAACGGAGGATACTAACTTCGAAAGAAAAGAAACAGGAGGCACAAACATGAAAGCAACCGGAATCGTCCGGAGAATAGACGACCTGGGCAGGGTCGTCATACCCAAGGAAATCCGCCGCACCCTCCGCATCCGTGACGGTGACCCGCTGGAGATCTACACGGAGAAGGACGGGGAGGTCATCTTCAAGAAGTACTCCCCCATGGGGGAGCTGGGGGACTTCGCCGTCAGCATGTGCGAGACCCTGGGCCGCTCCACGGGCATGCCCGTCATAATAACGGACCGGGACTCGGTCATTGCCGTGTCCGGGGCGCCCCGGCGGGAGCTGTTCTCCAAGCAGATCTCCGCCGACCTGGAGGGCCTTATGGAGGCCCGGAAGGTCTACCGCCGGGAGCCGGAGGGCAAGAGCATCGCCGTGACGGACCAGAACGACCGCTACTTCGTCACCGCCTGCGCCCCCATCACCGCAGAGGGGGACGTACTGGGGTCCGTGGCCTTCTTCACGGAGGGCAGCGGCACCGTGGGAGACGTGGAGCTGAAGCTGGCCCAGACCGTGGCCGGATTCCTCGGGAAGCAGATGGAACAGTAAATTCAAATGAGGCCCGCTTCGCCGGGCCTCATTTGAGGCCTGCACCCGCAGGCCCGGCAGGGCTTTTCGGCGGGGCAAAGCTCCGCCAAAAACCATTTTCAATCATTTATACTGTTTTGGGGCCCTGTCCGGGCTCCTTTTTTCTTGCCAAACGGAGAAAAACAGGTTATACTGTCCCCAAAGGACGTGAGACAGTGAAGCTATTCCTTATACTTATTATAACCGCCCTCATTCTTTCCCTGACCCCGGCCTGTGCCGCAGAGACCGGCACGGAGCTGGAGATATACTGCTTCCGGGCCGGGAAGGCGGACGCCTTCCTCATAACCACCCCCGATTCCGCCGTTCTGATGGACTGCGGCCTCAAGAGCCTGGGCGGGGACATTGTGGAGGAGCTGCGCTCCCGGGGCATCCGGCGGCTGGACGCACTCATCATAACCCACTTTGACAAGGACCACGTAGGCGGCGCCGCCAGGGTCATTGAGAGCATACCCATCGGCACGGTCTACCAGAACGATTGCCTGCGGGACTCCTCCCAGGTTGAAAGCTACCTGGCGGCCCTGGAAAAAGCGGGCATCACCCCGGTGACGGTCACGGCGGATATGAGCTTTTCCCTGGACTCTGTCAGCTGGCGCATCGATGCCCCGGCGGGAGACTACGAAAAGGACGTCAGCAACAACAGCTCCCTTATAATAACCGTAACAAACGGCGGCGACACCCTTGTTTTCATGGGTGACGCCGAAAAGGAGCGCATCACCGAATATCTCATGTCCCGGCCCGGGAAGGCGGATTTTCTGAAGGTGCCCCACCACGGGGCCATGGAGGATAACTCCGCCGCCCTGTTCGGCACTCTGCAGGCGGACGCAGCGGTCATCACCTCCTCCGACGATGAGCCGGAGGACGGAGACGTTGTGAAGCTTCTGGAGGAGGCCGGCGGTCAGGTCTATCTGACCCGGCAGGGCCCCGTCACCTTCCGCACAAGCGGCAGAGGGATTCTGGCATCTCAAGAGGAGGATTAAAATGGTACAGAAGGTACGTTCCCTGGGCATATCCGGCATTGAGGGCTTTGACGTATCCGTGGAGTGCTCCGTTGCCGGCGGCCTGCCCACCTTTGAGATCGTGGGCCTGCCGGACGCTGCCGTCCGGGAGAGCCGGGAGCGGGTCCGCTCCGCCATCAAAAGCTGCGGCTTCAAGTTCCCCGTAAGCCGCCTGACTGTAAATCTGGCCCCGGCGGACCGGAAGAAGGCCGGCAGCATGTACGACCTGCCCATACTCCTGGCCATACTGGCGGCGGCGGAGCACATAAAGCCCCTGCCGGACTCCTGCGCCTTTCTGGGGGAGGTGAGCCTCTCCGGGGAGCTGCGGCCGGTGCCCGGCGTTCTCTCCATGGCTCTGCGGGCAAAGAATGCGGGAGTCGAAAAGCTCTTCGTGCCCATCCAGAACGGAGCCGAGGCCGCCTTCGCCGGAGGGCCGGAGGTTTACCCGGTGGCCCATGTGTCGGACATTGTGGGCTTTCTGGAGGGCTCAAAGGCCTTAGTGCCTGCCCCCATGCCGGAGATAAGCGAGACCCCCGCCTACGGGGTGGATTTTTCAGAGGTCAAGGGCCAGGAGAACGTGAAGCGGGCCCTGGAGATTGCCGCCGCCGGAGGCCATAACGTGCTGCTCATCGGCCCTCCCGGTGCCGGAAAGAGCATGCTGGCAAAGCGCATACCCACCATCCTGCCGGATATGACCCGCCAGGAGATTCTGGAGACCACCGCCATTTACTCCGTGGCCGGCGCCCTGGCAAACCGGGGCGTCACCGGCGAGCGGCCCTTCCGCTCCCCTCACCACACCCTTACATATTCCGCCATGGCCGGAGGCGCCCACCTGAACCCCGGCGAAATAAGCCTGGCCCACAACGGCGTTCTGTTCCTGGACGAGCTGCCGGAGTTCCACCGGGACGTTATCGAGGCTCTCCGTCAGCCTATGGAGGACGGGGCAGTGACCGTCTCCCGGGCGGCGGGCACCGCCCGCTACCCCAGCCGGTTCATGCTCATCTGCGCCATGAACCCCTGCCGCTGCGGCTGGTACGGCCACCCCTCCGGCCGCTGCACCTGCTCGGAAAAGAGCGTGACTGACTACCGGGCCAAGGTCTCCGGCCCCCTGCTGGACCGGATAGACATGCACGTGGAGGTCCCGGCCATGGAGTATGACGAGCTCCGGGACAAGGCAACGGGACAGTCCTCCGCCGAGATAAAGGCCCGGGTGGACGCCGCCCGGAGGATTCAGCGGGAGCGCTACGCCGGCTCTGCCATCACCATGAACGCCGGCATAAGCTCCACGGTGCTCCATGATTACTGCGAGCTGGACGAGAAGGGCGAGACCCTTATGCGCAGCGCCTTCAACAAGCTGGGGCTCACCGCCCGGAGCTATGACCGTATCCTCCGGGTTGCCCGGACCATCGCCGACCTGGCCGCCTCGGAGCGCATTTTGCCGCAGCACCTGGCCGAGGCAATCCAATATCGCAGTTACGAATTTGAAAAGGGCTGACCGGTATCGGTCAGCCCTTTTATTATTCTGTTTCTGTATTTTCCGCTTCCTGCTGGAATTTTTTCTTATAGATGTGTCGCCCCACCAGATAGAGGATAATTGCCGCCACGAAGACCACGGCCGCCAGGATAAGGTTCCCCTCCTCTATGCTCTTGCCGCCCAGGGCGGTCAGGAAGGTGCCCGGGAAGCGGCCGATGAGGTTTATTATGGTCCAGTCCAGCACGGAGATGTTGGTGAGCCCCGCCAGGTAGGCCAGAGGGTCCTTGGGCGAGGACGGGATAAGATAGATGATGAACAGAAGCTGCCGGGCCCGGTCGGACCGCAGGAGCTTAGCAAAGCGGCTCTGCTCCTTATCGGAGATGAAGAGCTCCAGAAAGCCCTGGCCGAATCGGCGCACCAGCAGGAACACCAGGACGCTCATGAAGGAGGTGGACAGGATGCAGATAAGGCTCCCCAGCCACACTCCCCAGATGTAGCCCGCCGCAAAGGAGAAGGGCCCGCCCGGTATGAAGGCTATGATGACCTGGAGCATATTCATAAGGCAGAAGCTGATTACCCCCCACAGGCCCGTGGACTCGATATAGCCCTGAATCTGCTCCGGGTCGTCCAGCATGTCCAGAAGGGGCTTGCCCATGAAGTAGCAGCCCACCAGGAAAACTGCAACGCCGATGATGACCACAAGTGCCCTTTTCAGCTTTTTCTTCTTTTCAGCTTCCACTTTGCTCCTCCCTTCTGAAGGCCGGGTGCCGCCCTCCGTCAAGCCACAGCACGATTACCGTCGCCGCAGCGCAGGCGGTTTCCTTTATCGTGTCGCTCATAGTGTCCAGAAGTCCGATATCTATGTACCCCGGCAGGGCCCGGCCGTTCACCGTAACGGAGCTTATCTCCGGAATGGAGTCCATGGCGCCGGGAGTTTCGCCCAGCAGATAGCTGGTGATGCCGGTGACGAATGTGTCGCTCTGCATATCGGCATGGAACACGGTATCGATGAAAAACTCGATGAACTCCCAGCCCAGGGCCACCGCCATGGAAAAGCACAGGGAGAACAGGGCCCGGAAGGCGTATTCGTGCTTCGCCTTCAGGCCGAAAAGGTCCGGCAGACAGAAGCCCACCACGGCGAAGGCCACGCCCCCCAGGGCGTGGAGAAGATCGTCCCACCAGGGCAGGTAATAATAGAGGTTATAGCCGTGGCCCAGGAGGGGCCCCAGGGCGTAGAGGACGCCGAAGATGAAAAGGGGCCAGCTGAGCCTTGCCCGGAAGCAGAGCTCCAGTCCCAGGGGTATGGCCACCAGGATAATGCTCCCCAGCGCCACCGCCAGCTTCCCGTTTCCGGCTGCCAGGGCCCATATGACAGTATATACCGGCAAGAGCTCAATTATCCCCGTAAAAATGAGCTTTGCCCGTCTCTCCGCTGTGTTCATCCTGCCCTCCGCCGTCGTTTTTGGAAAGTATAGCACGGCTTGGCCCGCTTTGCAAGAGGCTGTGAAAATTCCTGCGTTTCGCAAGTTAAACCGTTAAAGAAATTCATTTTCGGCGGTTTTCACAAGACAAGCGCCCCCAATTTGCAGGAACATTATTTAAAAAAATTCTTGACAATGTATCCCAAGGAGTATAAAATGCGCCTTGTAATGCTAATGGCAGTGATATTTTGCCAAATCAGGAGGGAAAAACAATGACAAACAAGTATATGCTGGACGTTCTGGCAAAGGTCAAGGCCCGCAACCCCGGTGAGCCCGAGTTCATCCAGGCGGTGACTGAGGTCTTCGAGTCTCTGGAGCCCGTCATCGAGAAGCGGCCCGATTTCGTCAAGGCCAACATCCTTGAGCGCATCGTGGAGCCGGACCGTCAGATAATCTTCCGTGTCCCCTGGGTTGACGACCAGGGCAATATTCAGGTCAACCGTGGTTTCCGCATCCAGTACAACGACGCCATCGGCCCCTACAAGGGCGGCATTCGTCTGCACCCCTCCGTCTATATGGGCATTATCAAGTTCCTGGGCTTCGAGCAGATTTTCAAGAACAGCCTGACCACCCTCCCCATGGGCGGCGCCAAGGGCGGCTCTGACTTCGACCCCAAGGGCAAGAGCGACAACGAGATTATGCGCTTCTGCCAGAGCTTCATCAATGAGCTCTACCGCCACATCGGCAAGGACATCGACGTTCCCGCCGGCGATATCGGCACCGGCGCCCGTGAAATCGGCTATATGTTCGGCCAGTACAAGAAGCTCACCGGCGAGTGGTCCGGCATCCTGACCGGCAAGGGCATCCCCTACGGCGGCTCCCTGGCCCGGACGGAGGCCACCGGCTACGGCCTTTGCTACTTCACCGAGGAAATGCTGAAGGCCAACGGCAAGAGCTTCAAGGGCCAGACCGTGGTCATCTCCGGCTCCGGCAACGTGGCTCTCTACGCCTGCCAGAAGGCCCAGAGCCTGGGCGCCAAGGTCGTTGCCATGTCCGACTCCAACGGCTACGTCTATGACCCCAACGGCATTGATTTTGCCTACATGAAGAACCTGAAGGAGGTCAGAAGAGGCAGAGTCAAGGAGTACGCGGCCGATCACCCCGGCTCAACCTACACCGAGGGCTACCGGAACATCTGGAAGGTTCCCTGCCACATCGCCCTGCCCTGCGCCACCCAGAACGACATTGACAAGCCCAGCGCCGAGGCCCTTGCCGCCAACGGCTGCTACTGCGTCTCCGAGGGCGCCAACATGCCCTCCACTCCCGAGGCCATCGAGGTCTATTTCGCCAACAAGATGCTCTACGGCCCTGCCAAGGCTGCCAACGCCGGCGGCGTGGCCACCTCCGGCCTGGAGATGTGCCAGAACAGCATGCGCCTGAGCTGGACCTTCGAGGAGGTGGACGAGAAGCTCCACGGCATCATGAAGAACATCTTCGCCGCCTGCGACTCCGCCTCCAAGGAGTACGGCATGCCCGGCAACTACATGGCCGGCGCCAACATTGCCGGCTTTTTGAAGGTTGCCGAGGCCATGAAGGCCCAGGGCTGCGTATAACTTAACTCAAAAGGGAAGCCCGGTGCAGCCGGGCTTCCTTTTTTTGTGCCCGTTCTTGACAAGCTCCCCCCGCAGATAATATAATCACGGAAAAGGGGTGAGTGCCATGGAAAACGAGATAATCGCCGCCGCAAAGGAATACATAGAAACGCTTTTTGCGGGGAACGCCGACGGCCATGACGCCGCCCACTCCCTCCGGGTGTACAGAAACGCCCTGGAGATCGCCGCCGCCTGCCCGGAGTGCGACCTGCTCGCAGTCTCCCTGGCGGCCCTCCTCCACGACGCCGACGACCCCAAGCTCTTCAGAACCAAGAATAACGCCAACGCCCGGGCCTTTCTGGACCGGTACTCCCTCCCCCAAAAAGAGGCCGTAATCGAGGCGGTCAACTCCGTGTCCTTCTCCAAAAATCCCGCTTCCGCCCCCGCCTCCCCGGAGGCCCGGATAGTCCGGGACGCAGACCGGCTGGACGCCATGGGGGCTGTGGGCATCGCCCGGACCTTCGCCTACGGCGGCAGGCACGGCAGGAGTCTGGAGGACTCGGTGCGGCATTTTTACGAAAAGCTCCTGCTTCTGGAGGATACGCTCTGCACCCCCAGGGCCCGGGAGCTGGCCCGGGAGCGGCACGAATTTCTGCTTTTGTACCTGGCCCGGCTCCGGGCGGAGACCGGAATCGGAGAGGAGGCGGCGGAATGAAGCTTGTTTTGCCGGATATGACATATAAGGACCGGGCAATCGAATACATAAACGAGTTTTATACTTACGGCTCCCAAATCAACGGCAGCGGCAGCCTGGACCGGTTCCTCCGGGAGAGCACCTATGAGCAGTGGCTCGCAAAGCTCCGGAGCGACATGGACATAGCAAATCTGCCCCCCTCCAAGGTCCCGGCCTTGACCTACTTTTTCGTCCGGGAGGAGGACGGAAAAATCATCGGTATGGTCAACATCCGCCTGGCACTCAACGGCTTCCTCCGCTCCTGGGGCGGCCACATCGGCTACTCCGTCCGGCCCACGGAGCGGCGCAGAGGCTACGGAACGGAGCTTCTGCGTCAGGCCCTGCAGGTCTGCGGCCGGGTGTGCATAGGGCGGGTCCTGGTGACCTGCGACAAATCCAACCCGGCCTCTGCCGGCGTCATCAAAAACTGCGGCGGCGCTCTTGAAGACGAGATCCCCCAGCCGGACGGCGAAATACTTCAAAGATACTGGATAGAGCTGTGAGGTGCCATCATGCTTGAAACGCTGAAAAAGAGATTTCTTGAAAACCCCGCCCGGCATCCGGGCCTTGAATGGGCCCAGGTGCAGCAGCGGCTGACGGAAGCCGCCCTTCGGACCCTTGCCGGAATGGAGGAGAGCGGGGGCCAGCCGGACACCATAGGCCTTGACGGCCAGGGCCGCCTCATCTTCTGCGACTGCTCCGGGGAGACCCCCGCCGGCCGCCGGAGTCTGTGCTACGATGACGCCGCCCTGGCAAAGCGCAGGGCAAATCCCCCTGTAGGCAGCGCCCAGGCCCAGGCCGCAGCCTTGGGCGTCTCCCTCATGCCGGAGGATATGTACCGCCGGCTCCAGGAGACCGGGGAATACGACCTTAAAACCTCCAGCTGGATCGATACTCCCCCGTCCATCCGCAGCCGGGGCGGCGCCCTCTTCTGCGAGCGGCGCTACGGCGCAGTCTTCACCTTCCACAACGGGGCGGACTCCTATTACTCCGTCCGGGGCTGGCGGGGCTATTTCGTCATTTAAAGGAGGCAAAAGCCATGAAAAACACCGGAATGTGCCCGAAATGCGGCTCCCCGAAGATAGTCCGCATAAACGGCTCCGCCGGCGCCTACGGCTCCGGCAACAACATCATTCTGGGCGCCACCATCTTCTCTGCGGTGAACGTCAACCGCTACGTGTGCTGCGCCTGCGGCTTCACGGAGGAGTGGATCGACCAGGAGGACATTGAGCGGCTGGCCGTCAGCAAAAAGGCCCAGATAGTTTAAAATCCAATCCCACGGAGGGAACGTATGAATAACGAGACCGTAATCGTCCTCGACTTCGGAGGGCAGTATAATCAGCTCATCGCCCGCAGGGTCCGGGAGTGCGGAGTCTACTGCGAGGTGCACCCTTACTCCACGCCCCTTGAAGGGCTCCTGGAGAAAAAGCCCATCGGCTTCATCCTCACCGGCGGGCCCAACAGCGTCTACGCCCAGGGCAGTCCCCAGGCGGACCCCCGGCTCTTCAGCCTGGGAATCCCGGTGCTGGGCATCTGCTACGGCTGCCAGCTCATGGCCCACACTCTTGGAGGCAGGGTCACGGCGGCCACAGAGGATTCCGCCCGGGAGTACGGAAAAACGGAGACCTTCTTTGACCCCACCTGCCCTATCTTCCGGGGCCTGCCCGACAGGGGCATTACCTGGATGAGCCACGGCGACTACATGGAGCGCATACCGGAGGGCTTCCGGCTGGCGGCAAGGTCGGCGGCCTGCCCCAACGTGGCCATTGCGGACGAGGCCCGGGGCTTCTACGGCGTCCAGTTCCACCCGGAGGTGAACCACACGGCTGGCGGCACGGAGATGATACGCCGCTTCCTCTACGACGTGTGCGGAGCCCGGGGCGACTGGACCATGGGAGACTACAAGCAGACCGCCATCCGCACCATCCGTGAAAAGGTGGGCGACGGCCGGGTGCTCCTGGCCCTTTCCGGCGGGGTGGACTCCTCCGTGGCGGCGGCCCTTATGGCGGAGGCCATCGGTGACCGGCTCACCTGCGTCTTCGTGGACCACGGCCTTCTGCGCCTGAACGAGGGCGACGAGGTTGAGGCCGCCTTCTCAAAGTGGCCCATAAACCTCATCCGTGTGAACGCCGAAAACCGCTTCCTCATCCGCCTGGCCGGCGTAAGCGAGCCGGAGCTGAAGCGCAAGATAATCGGTGAAGAGTTCATCCGTGTCTTTGAGGCGGAGGCAAGGAAAATCGGCAAGGTGGACTTTCTGTGTCAGGG
>JAFPTE010000179.1 GCA_017400415.1 Oscillospiraceae bacterium | reverse complement strand
TGGCCACTCTTGTCAGGTCCCGGAAGGACCCGGCGGAGAAGCCCAGGTGGTTCTGAGCCACCGGGCTCTTTATAAAGGCAGAGGAGGCCACATGGCAAAGCTGTGAGGTGTAGGCGATGACCCGGTCGTGGTGCTCCGGGGTGGTGACCGTGACCCGGCCGAAGCCGATGGAAAGGCAGAACTCCCGCAGGGTTTCCAGAGCCCCCGGGTCGGAGGACTCCGTAGGCGTCAGAATCATGGAGGCCCCGTTAAAAAGAGCCTCGGAGGAGCTTTTGAAGCCCGCCGTCTCCTTGCCCGCCATGGGGTGGCCCCCGATGTAGAAAAAGCCGCTGTCCCGGGCTATTTTTTCAAGCTGGGGCACCACGGCCCGCTTCACGCCGCACACGTCCGTGACGGCGGCGCCCTTTTTGATAAACCGGCCCTTCTCCTCCGCCCAGGCTACGGCAGCCCTGGGGGGCAGGGCTATTATGAGAACGTCGCACTCTCCCAGAGCCTCGTCCGTAAGGCAGCCGTCCGCCGCTCCAGCGGCAATGGCCTCTTCAATGACCGATGCAGTTCTGTTCCGGACCAGCACCCGGTGCTCCGTCCTGGCCTTGATGGACCGGGCAAAGGAGCCGCCTATTATGCCCAGGCCCACGACCCCCGCCGTCACAGCACGTCCTCCGTATTCTTCATGACCTCATGGATGGCGTAGAGCTTCTTCGCCAGCCGGTCGAACACCTGGGGCTTGAGAGACTGGGGCCCGTCGGAGAGGGCGTGCTCCGGGTCGTTGTGCACCTCGATAATGAGGCCGTCGGCCCCGGCGGCCACGGCGGCGCAGGAGATGGAGGGGACCAGGGCGTACCTTCCGGCGGCGTGGCTGGGGTCGATAATGACCGGCAGGTGGCTCAGAATCTTCATGGAGGGCACCAGGGCAATGTCCAGGGTGTTCCGGGTGTAGGTCTCGTAGGTCCGGACCCCCCGCTCGCAGAGGATGACCTTCTCGTTGCCCCCGGCCATAATGTACTCGGCGCTCATAAGGAATTCCTGGTAGGTGTTGGCAAGGCCCCGCTTCAGAAGGATGGGCTTGTCCGTTTTGCCCAGGGCCTTCAGGAGCTCAAAGTTCTGCATGTTCCGGGCGCCCACCTGGATAACGTCCACGTTTTTGAAGCAGGGCAGCTGGGAGGCATCCATAATCTCCGTGACAATGGGCAGGCCCGTCTCCTCCTTGGCGATTTCCAGAAGGCGGATCCCCTCCTCCCGGAGGCCCTGGAAGGAGTAGGGGGAGGTCCGGGGCTTGAAGGCGCCGCCCCGGAGCATGGTGGCGCCGCTCTGTTTGACGAGCTTTGCCACGGTGCAGATCTGCTCCTCGCTCTCCACGGCGCAGGGCCCGGCAATGAGGGTCAGGTTCCCGCCGCCCACCTGGGTATTCCCCACGGTTATGACCGTGTCCTCCGGGTGGAACTTCCGGTTGCACTTCTTGTAGGGCTCCTGTACCCGCTTCACGTCCTCGACTATGTCCAGGGCGTTCAGAAGGTTAATATCAATCCCGGTGGTGTCGCCGATAAGGCCCAGGATGGTCTGGCTCATGCCCACGGATTCGTGGATATCCAGGCCCTTGTCCCGCAGCCAGGTCTTCAGGCTCTCCAGCTGGTTTTTATCCGGGTTCTTTTTAAGAATGACTATCATGACTGATCCTCCTTGCAATTAAAAAATCCCGCAGCCGTCTGACTGCGGGATATAAGCTGCTCGATGCGAGCCCTCTGCCCCTTTAAGCCAAACGGAAACAAGCCTTACCGGTAAAATAGGTAAAGCCGAAATAAAAGTATCCGTAGTTGGCGGCGTAAGCGGTCATCTTTCGGGCTCCTTTGCGTTGCTTCGTTAAGTGTATCACTTTAATTCCCAAAAGTAAAGAGGAAAATTGCGTTTTTTTGAAAAATTATTTAAGAGCTTTGGCGATAAGGCCCACGGCGTCTTTCGTGCCCTCATGGTCGCCGAAGGCGGTGACCCGGATGTAGCCCTCGCCGCAGCGGCCGAAGCCGGCGCCGGGGGTGGTGGCCACGCCGTACTCATTGAGGAGCAGGTCGAAGGCGGACCAGCTGTCCAGGCCCCGGGGCAGGGTAATCCAGATGTAGGGGGAGTCGATGCCGCCGCAGAATTCTATTCCGGCGTCGGTCAGGCCCCGGCGGATAATGGCGGCGTTTTCCATGTAATAGCTGATGGTCCCGGCCATCTCCGCCTGGCCCTGGGGGGTGTAGACGGCCTCGGCGCCCCGCTGGACCACGTAGGGGGCACCGTTATACTTGGTGGTCTGCCGCCGGTTCCACATGTCCCGCAGGCTCATGCCGCCCCGCCGGAGGGCCTTGGGCACCACGGTGTAGGCGCAGCGGGTGCCGGTGAAGCCGGCGTTCTTGGAGAAGGAGTGGAACTCTATGCAGCAGGTCTCGGCGCCGGGAATTTCAAAGACCGTGTGGGGCACGCCGGGGCTGTGGATATAGGCCTCATAAGCGGCGTCATAGAGAATGACG
>JAFPTE010000178.1 GCA_017400415.1 Oscillospiraceae bacterium | reverse complement strand
GGAGTGCAAAAAAAGCCGTCTTACCCAAGCCGGGGACCTGTACGCCCTGGACTTGCCGGAGGCAAAGCCCCTGGAGGTCACCGCCCAGAAGATACCCCTGGATATAGTCTATGAGGACGGGGACGTAATCGTGGTGAACAAGCCCAAGGGCATGGTGGTCCACCCGGCGCCGGGCCACGCCGACGGCACCCTTGTGAATGCCCTGCTGGCCCACTGCGGCGCCTCCCTCTCCGGCATAAACGGGGTCATCCGGCCGGGGATAGTCCACCGGATAGATAAGGACACCTCCGGCCTCATAATTGCGGCGAAGAATGACGCCGCCCACCGGTCCCTGGCCGCCCAGCTGAAGGACCACACCCTGTCCCGGACCTATGAGACCGTGGTCCGGGGGAACATCCGGGAGGATTCGGGCACCGTGGACGCCCCCATCGGCCGCCACCCTACGGACCGGAAGAAGCGCTGCGTCACGGATAAGAACTCCAAGCCCGCCGTGACCCACTATGAGGTCATCGCCCGGTATGAGGGCTACACCCACCTGCGCTGCCGGCTGGAGACCGGCCGCACCCATCAGATAAGGGTCCATATGGCCTATATAGGCCACCCGGTGGCCGGGGATACGGTTTACGGGGGCAAAAGGCCGGAGCCGGGCCTTCAGGGCCAGTGCCTCCACGCCCGTCAGCTCCGTTTTATCCACCCCACCACCGGCAAGGAGGTCACCGTAAGCTGCCCCATGCCGGAGTACTTTGAGGAATTTTTGAGAAAACTGAAATCGGGGCTGTAAAATCCGGCGGAAGTGTGCTAAAATAATACCTACAAAACAGGTGGGATTTGGGCTTTTCCCGCCGGGAGGAGGAAGCACCGTGCTGGTATCGACCAAGGGCCGCTACGCCCTGCGGGTCATGATCGACCTGGCTGAGAACCGCTCTGACCGCTATATACCCCTTAAGGAGGTAGCCCAGCGGCAGGAGATCAGCGAAAAATACCTGGAGATTATCATAAAGGACCTGGTGAAGGCCGGGCTTGTGGACGGCGTCCGGGGGAAGGGCGGCGGCTACAAGCTGACCCGGGAGCCGGAGGACTACGTGGTGGGGGATATCCTGCGGATAATGGAGGGCTCCCTCTCCCCGGTGAGCTGCCTGGAGGAAGGGGCCCTGCCCTGCAGCCGGGCGCCCGTCTGCCGGACTCTGCCCATGTGGGAGAAGCTGGACAAGCTGGTGAATGAGTTTTTTGACGGCTACACCATCCGTGACCTGATGGCCGACCCGGCCTCTGCCGGGGATAATTACGTTATATGAAGGGGAAGGAAAATGAAAAACAAGTACACCGAATTTATGGATAAGCACGAGGCGGAGCTGGTGGAGGATATCTTCACCCTGTGCCGCATAAACTCCGAGCGCACCGAGCCCCTTGAGGGAGCCCCCTACGGCGCAGGGCCCCGGGCGGCTCTGGCTCAGGCGGAAGCGCTGGCGAAGGCCTACGGCTTCCAGGCCCAGGTCTGCGGCGACCGGGTACTGCGGGTGGAGTACGGCACCGGTGAGCCCGCCCTGGCCATCCTGGCCCATCTGGACGTGGTGCCCGCCGGCACCGGCTGGACCAGATGCCAGCCCTATGAGCCCGTGAGGCAGGGGGATATGCTCTACGGCCGGGGCGTCTCCGACGATAAGGGCCCCGCCATGGCCTCCCTCTGGTCCCTGCTGGCCGCCCGTGAGCTGGCGGGCCCTCTTACGAAGAAGGTCCAGCTCCTGCTGGGCAGCTGCGAGGAGACCGGCTCTGACGACGTGGACTGGTACATGAAGAATTATAAGCTGCCCCCTATGGTATTCACCCCGGACGGGGACTTCCCGGTGGCCAACGTGGAAAAGGGCCGGGCGGCGGTGTGCATAACATCCCCGGCGGACCAGACCCCCAAGGCCCCCTACGTCATGCGCTTTACGGCCGGCACTGTGGCCAACGCCGTGCCCGGCACCGCCTCCTGCGGCGTGGTGGGCACCACGGCGGAGTTCGTCCGGACCCAGGCTGCCCTGCTGGCCATCCCCGGCGTGAGCTTTGAGGTCACCACCTGCCATCACGGCAATACCCACATAACCTGCAAGGGCGTTGCGGCCCACGCCTCCCTGCCGGAGCAGGGGAAGAACGCCGCCTGCGCCCTTCTGGAGCTTCTTGCCCGCATCGGCCTTTCGGACAGCGCCGGGAACCGGAGCCTTATGGCCCTCCGGCAGGCCATACCCTACGGCGACTGGGCAGGCAGAGCCTTCGGCGCTGCCTGCAGCGATGAGGTCTCCGGTGCTCTCACCGTGAACCTGGGCATCGTGAACTACTCCATCCCGGACGGGCTCCGGGCCGTTGTGGATATGCGCATCCCGGTCTGCGGCCGGGGGGAGGAGATTGTTTCCGGGCTGGATAAGGCCCTGGGGGACGCCGCCTCCGCCGAGGCCCTGGGCATCTCCAAGCCCCATATGGTCCCCGGGGACAGCCCCTTCGTCACGGGCCTTATGGAGATTTACAGAAAGTATACGGGCCTGGAGGGCCAGCCCATGAGCATGGGCGGCGGCACCTACGTCCACGATATCGAGGGGGGCGTGGCCTTCGGCTGCACCATGCCGGGC
>JAFPTE010000177.1 GCA_017400415.1 Oscillospiraceae bacterium | reverse complement strand
TTGTACTTGGGGGCGGAGGAGAGGTACTCGGTGCCCCGGACCACGTGGGTAATGCCCATCAGATGGTCGTCAATCACGTTGGCGAAGTTGTAGGTGGGCAGCCCGTCCCGCTTTATGAGCACCTGGTCGTCCAAGTCGGCGTTGGGAACGGTGATCTCGCCGAAAATCTCGTCTTTGAAGGTGGTGGTGCCGGTCTCGGGGATGCGCTGGCGGATGATGTACTTTTCGCCGGCGGCGGCTCTGGCGTCAGCCTCCTCCGGGGAGAGGAAGCGGCAGGGGTCATAGGCCTTTTTGAACTGGGCGGGCTCATCCTCCTGGTCCTCCGGCTCCTCGGCCTTTTCGCAAAAGCAGCGGTAGGCGTGGCCCCGGTGGACAAGGAGCTCCGCATACTTGCCGTAGAGGCTCCGGCGCTGGGTCTGAACATAGGGGCCCACGGGGCCGCCCACGTCCGGGCCCTCGTCATGGGTCAGGCCGCACTCTGTCATGGTCTTGTAGATAATATCAACTGCGCCCTCCACCAGTCTGCCCTGGTCCGTATCCTCGATGCGGAGAATGAAGGTGCCGTTGTTCCTCCTGGCGATAAGCCAGGTGAAAAGGGCGGTGCGCAGATTGCCCACGTGCATATAGCCCGTAGGGCTGGGGGCAAAACGGGTGCGTACCTTGCCCTTGGGAATTTTGGTTTCCATCTCGTAAAAGAATTTATAATCAGGTTCCATTTTTAATCCTCCATGCCTGGTTTTTCGTGATTATAACACCTTTTTACCTCCTTTGCAACTCTTTCGGCCTTGTGAAGGGCGCAGTTTTTTGGTATAATCCCACAGGATGGGAGGAAGCGACAACCTTATGAGCTTTTCTGACATTTTAAGATATATTATTCCGGCCCTTTCCGCCGCAGTTCTTTTGCGGTGCGCCCTTCCGCTTCTCCTAAACGGGGGCAGGGGGCAGCGGACCCTTGCGATTCTTGAAACGCCCCAGAAGGGGCCCATAGAGCTTACAAGCCTTGAGAACACCGTAGGCCGGTCCCTTACAAGCGACATACGCATCAAAAGCCCCTCCGTTGCCCCCGTACAGGGGGCGATCATCGGCACCACCGGGGGACAGTGGACAGTTTACGACCTGAAGGGCGACGGCGCCGTATATCTGCGTGGAAAGCGGGTAAAGGGCTCCGCAGCACTTGAGGACGGGGACAGGATACGCTTCGGAACCGTGGAGACAGTCTTTTCTCTTCCCGCTGAGGAGGAAGAGGAGAACAATCCCCGGGCGGCTTTTATGCCACAGATTCTGCTGACCCTTCTTATTATATCGGTTTATCTGGCAAGCGGCGGCGCACCGGGGGTGCTTTTCCTTTTTGCCGCCGAGCTTATACTGTCCTGGGCCTCCTTTTTTATGTCCAGGCTCATGGAAAAGCCTGCGGAAACGGAGACCCTTGCCTTTCTGGCGGTGACCCTGGGCTTCGGCGCCATTGCCTCCTCGGACCCTTCCGTGTGCTATAAGGAAGCTCTGTGCCTGGCGGCGGGGGTCCTTTTCTACTGGGGCCTCTGCGTTCTTATGGAGGAGCCCCGGCGGGCGGAGCTTTTCCGGCTTCCCGCAGGGCTTCTTGGCCTGGGGCTTCTTGCCCTGGCTCTGGTATCTGCGCCAACAATTCTGGGGGCAAAAAACTGGATAAAGCTGGGCTTTATATCCTTCCAGCCCTCGGAGCTTGTGAAGGCGGCCTTCGTCTTTGCAGGTTCTGCGCCCCTTCTCAAAACTCTGGACCACCGGCGGAATATCGCCTTTGTGGTGTTCTCCGCCCTGTGCGTCCTGGCTCTGGCGGCAATGGGCGATTTCGGCACAGCCCTGGTGTTCTTCTGCGCCTATCTTGTCATGGCCTTCATGCGCTCCGGCAGCTTCGGCACCCTCTTTGCCTCCGTGTCCGGAACTGTGCTGGCGGCCTTTCTGGCGGTGCTGGCAAAGCCCTACATCGCCCAGCGTTTTTCCACCTGGGGCCACGCCTGGGAGGCGTTCAATGAGGGCGGCTATCAGCAGACCCGAACCATGATAGCCTCCGCCTCCGGGGGCCTTTTCGGCCTGGGCATAGGGCAGGGGTGGTTCAAAAGCGTCTTCGCCGCCGATACGGATATGGTCTTCGGCCTCATTGCGGAGGAGCAGGGGCTCATCTGCGCCTTCTGCGCCGTTTTCGCCATTCTTGCCCTGGCCGCCTCCTGCGTAAATACCGTGGCGGCCTCCAGGGGGGCGTTCTACGCCATATCCTCCTGCGCCGCCGCCACCGTCATGCTGACCCAGCTGGCCCTGAACGTTTTCGGCTCTCTGGATATCCTGCCCTTTACGGGCGTGACCTTTCCCTTTGTGTCCAAGGGCGGCACAAGCCTTATTGCATCCTGGGCCCTGCTTGCCTTTATCAAGGCGGCCTCCGCCCGATGGGAAGGAGGGAGTGCGGAATGAAGAGCCTGCACCTGCGTGCAATGATAGTTTCCCTTCTAATAATCGCCATTATTGCGGGGCTGGGCCTCTTCACCCTGCGGCTCGGCCGTGATGGCCGGGATTGGGCTGAGTTCACAACAAACGGAAACGTATACAGGTCCGGCAGGCTCCGCCGGGGAATCCTGACGGACAGGGACGGAACAGAGCTTGCCCGAATAACCGATGGGGGAATCGTTTACCCGGAGGACCCGGACCTCCGCCGTGCCCTGGTCCACATAACCGGCGACAGAAGCGGCAGCGTGGCGGGGGGCGCCTTCCGCCTGTACCGGGACGAATTTGTAGATTACGACATAGTAAACGGCGTCCGTGACTATGTTTCGGGCCAGGGGAAGACCCTTGCACTGGCGGTTTCGGCAGAGCTGAACAAGGCCGCCCTGGAGGCCCTGGAGGGCAGGCGGGGCACCGTCAGCATAGCGGATGCAGAAACCGGCGAGATACTGTGCCGGGTTTCGTCTCCAACCTTTGACCCCTTGGAGGGAGAGGTGCCGGACGGGGCCTACGTGGACCGCTTCCTGGCAGGCTCCTATGTGCCGGGCTCCGTTTTCAAGCTGGTGACCCTGTGGGCGGCACTGGAGAACATACCGGATATTGAGGACCGGGAGTTTGACTGCGCCGGCGAAATAACCGTTCATGGCGCAAGAATCACCTGCATGGCGCCCCACGGCCAGATGAAGATTGACGATGCCCTGGCCCGCTCCTGCAACTGCGTCTTTGCGTCCCTGGCTCTGGAGCTGGGGCCGGGGATAATGGCAGAGTATGCGGAGAAGGCCGGCATTACCCAGGGCTTTCTTATAGACGGGGCCGCCGTGTCCAGGGGGAGATTTGACGATTATGAGCCCGGCTCTCCGGCCCTGGCCTGGTCCGGGGCAGGGCAGAGCACGGTCCTTGTGACCCCTGCCGCCATGCTGCGGTTTGTGACCGCTGTTGCAGCTGACGGCACTGCGCCGGAGCTGACGGAGCGCCTGGGCGGAACGGGAAACAGTCAGGAAATTATGAGCACCCATACCGCCCGGAGAATCCGGGACATAATGGCCTATGCAGCCCGGGGCTACGGACTTGACCTGCCGGAGGGGGCCGCATCCTTCGCCAAAAGCGGCACTGCGGAGGTTGGGGGAGACGCCAGGCCCCACGCCTGGATGGTGGGCTTCTTTACCTGGGAGGACAGAACATTCAGCTTTGCCGTAGTTGTTGAAAACGGCGGGTTCGGCTCCGGCACTGCGGGAGAAGTGCTGGAAAAGACCGTAACGGCAATGCAATTGCGGAAAAGCGGACAGGAATAATAGGCAGTGTTGTTGACTTTAACGAAACGCAGTGTTAAAATAGATACTCAGTAATTAATTAAAAGGGAGCTGTCCGATGAAAGACTATAAAAAACGCATCGGGGACCGGCGGGATGCCAGACTCCTTCGTGATATCGACTCCATGCACTTTATTATGCCCATCATCTATCCCAACCGCTGCGATAACGAGGCCTATATCTCCGTCCGGGTGGATCTGACCGCCATGAATGAGTATCTTCGCAGGAAGAACGAGGGGGACCCGGACTTCAAGTATACCCTTTTCCACGCCATCGTGACGGCCCTTATAAAAACCATCACTCTGCGGCCCAGGCTAAACACCTTTATTGCCAACGAAAACCTTTACGAAAGGGACCGGGTCTCTGCGGCGTTCATTGTGAAAAGGCAGTTTGCGGATTCCGCCTCGGAGGGCCTGGCCATCGTCAGGGCGGAGGACGAGGATAATATCGATACCATCCATGACCGCATTAAAAAATTCGTCACTGAGTACCGGGGCGGCAGAAACGACACCTCCGGTACCCAGGACAGCATGGATATCCTCAATAAGCTGCCCAGATTCATCTCAAAGGCCGCCATCCACTTCATCATGTGGCTTGAAAAGCACGGCTGGTGTCCGGAGTTCCTTATCTCCGACGACCCCTATTACTCTTCCGTAGTTGTGTCCAACCTGGGCTCCATAAAGCTCAAAAGCGGCTACCATCACCTGACAAACTGGGGCACCTGCTCGCTCTTCTGCATCATCGGCGAGAAGGAGATGACGCCCTTCTTCCGGCCTGACGGAACT
>JAFPTE010000176.1 GCA_017400415.1 Oscillospiraceae bacterium | reverse complement strand
CTCCTCCTTTTCAAAGACCAGGTCCGCCTCCGTAATGCGGCCGTAGGCCGTCATCTCGCTGGGCAAGTATCCCACGTAGCGGTAGCCCTTGGCCCCCATCTCCCGGATTATCTCCCGGTAGGTGGGCTCGCTCTCCGACACCAGGAAGGCCATGACGCTGCCCAGCTGCACCTTCACAAATTCATACTCCTTCATTGCTCTGCCTCCTTTTGATAATTATTCTACCGCCCCTCCGGCCGGAGCGCAACAAAAAAACGAGACCCCTGCCGGATTCGGCAAAAGTCTCGTTGAAATCGGATGATTTCCGCACCGCCGGGCCATGAAACAGGCCGTCCTGACGGCGGTACGCTCCCGGATGGGGGATAACTACTCCCTTTATGTTAAAAGTATAACACACCCGGGCGGATTTGTCAAGGAAAATCCGATTTTTGTGGCAAATTATTTCTTTTCCAGGTACTTATATGTGTAAGCAGCCAGGGCGGCGCCGGCCAGAGGCCCTACGATGAAGATCCACAGGGCGATGAGGGGCTCAAAATTGCCGGTAAAGGCGGCGAAGACTGCGGGGGCGATGGACCGGGCCGGGTTCACGGAGGTGCCCGTCAGGCCGATGCCCAGGATGTGGACCCCGGTGAGGCAGAGGCCGATGACCAGGCCGCCGAAGGAGCCGTGGGCGGCCTTTTTGGAGGTGACGCCCAGGATGCAAAGGACGAAGATGAAGGTCAGGACGATTTCAACGATGAGCCCGGCGAAGTGGTTGCCGCCCACGCCGCCTACGCCGTTGGCGCCGAAGCCGCCGGTCATGTCCTTGACGCCGCCCAGGGCGAAGACCGCCGCCAGGATGGCGGTGCCCACGAAGGCGCCGATGCACTGGGCGACCACGTAGCCCACAAAGTCCTTCTTATCCATGCCGCCGGAGAGCAGGACTCCCAGGGACACGGCGGGGTTGATGTGGCAGCCGGAGATGTTGCCCACGCAGTAGGCCATGGCCACGATGGAAAGGCCGAAGGCCAGGGCCGTCAGAATGTAGCCGCCGCCGGAGGCGGCGTCGCAGCCCACCAGCATGGCGGTGCCGCAGCCAAGGGTTACCAGAGTGCAGGTGCCGATTGCTTCCGCAATGTATTTTTTCATGGGAATACCCCCTGTTTAATAAGATACGCCCATTATAAGCCCGCATTTTGGCCTTTGCAAGAGAAAAATGGACATCCTTGCGCCGGATATACCAATTTTCCCCTTGTAAAATCATAGAATGGTGTTATAATTCCCCTTGAGGCGGATAAGCCGCCAATCTAAGGAGGTTAAAAAATGAAAAAGCTTATTGCACTCGCCCTGGTTCTTGTTCTGGTGCTCTCCCTGGCGGCCTGCGGCGGCCACACCGTGCCCGCCGGCAAGTACAGCCACTCCGGCATCCTCTCTGAGACCCTGCTGACCTTCTCCGGCAACAAGGTCACGGCGGACATCTTCATCGCCGGCACCAAGGTCCTGACCCAGAGCGGCACCTACTCCCTGAACGACGAGGAGACCGAAATCACCATCACCATGGGTGAGACCGACGACTCCAAGGACGGCGCCAAGGAGGCCAACGCCCTGAACGGCACCTTCCGCTATTCCTATGATAAGGACGCCGGCACCGTGAAGATCGGCTCCACCACCTACACCAAGGGCAAATAAGACAAAACCCCCGGCCGCAGGGCCGGGGATGTTTTTTATTCGCAAAGGTCCGCCAGGGTGAAGGGTATGACCCCCTCCAGGTCCGCAAGCTTCAGCTCCACCTGGAAGCCGATCTTTCCGGCGGAAAAGCAGATGCTTTCATAATCCCCTGCGGTTTTGTGGAAAACCGTTGTGAAGAGCTTTTTCATGCCCACGGGGCTGCAGCCCCCGTGGATATAGCCCGTCAGAGGCAGCAGGTCCTTTGCCTTTATCATGGCCACGCTCTTCTCCCCTACGGCGGCTGCAGCCT
>JAFPTE010000175.1 GCA_017400415.1 Oscillospiraceae bacterium | reverse complement strand
CCCTGGGGCTGAAGCTCCTGCCGGTCTACGGCATGAGCGAGTGCGTGGGCATAACCGGCGCCGGGGAGACTGAGGACCGGGAGAAGCGCCGCCTGACCGTAGGCCGCCCTCTGCCCATGACGGAGCTGCACATTCTGGGGCCGGACGGCCGTGAGGCCCCGGAGGGGGAGATCTGCGTCCGCTGCCCGGCGGTGATGCTGGGCTATTACGGGGAGGAGGCCGCCACGGCCGCCGCCCTGGAGGGCGGGCTTCTCCATACGGGGGACCTGGGCCGGCTGGACGAGGCGGGCTTTCTGGTCCTTACGGGCCGGAAAAAGGATATCATCATCCGCAACGGAAACAATATCTCCGCCGTCCGCATTGAGCAGGCCCTGGAGGCCGCCCCGGGAGTTCTGGAGGCGGCGGTGGCGGGCCTTTCCTCGCCCACTGCGGGGGAGGAGCCCTGGGCTCTGGTCCGGGGGGAGGGCGTGACGAAGGCCGGACTTCTGGAATTTCTGAAGACAAGGCTGGACAAGAACGAGCTGCCCGCCGGCATAGTCCTGGCAGGCCGCCTGCCCCGGACCGCCTCCGGGAAAAAGGACAAGGCCGCCGTCCGGCGGATGCTGGAGGCGAGCCGTGGCTGACCAGATACTGTCGCTTATAATCCTGCTGCTGGCGGCCTCCGGGCTGTACCTCCAGTCCGGCATCCCGGCGGGAAACCCCAGAAAGCACCTGTTCGCCTATTACACCAACCTCAGCAACCTCTTAATCCTGCTCTATGAGCTGGGCTTTTATTTCACGGGCCTTGCAGGGCCCGGGGAGCTTGGGGAGCTCCTCCGTCACCCGGCGGTCCGCTTTTCGGCGGTGCTGACCATTCTGGTCACCTTCCTCATCTACCAGCTTATCCTGGGGCCGGAGATTATCCGGGCCCGGCGGCGCCAGGCCGGGGAGGACCGGGGGCACCTGCTGGATCCGATCCTGCGGCCCGGCGGGCCCTTTGAGGACAGCCGGGATATACCGGGAAACCTCTGCGTCCACTATCTGGTGCCCATACTGAGCCTTGTGCGCTGGCTCCTGCTGGCCGGCAAGGCCGTGCCCTTCTGGGCGGTGTTCGCCTGGCTGGCGGTGCCGGCGGCCTACTATGCGTTCGTCCTCATCCGGGCGAGGCTGGGCCCGCCGCTGACGCCAAAGGGCCGCCGCTACCCCTACACCTTCCTGGACCCGGAGCGGGTGGGGGCAAAAAAATGCGCCGTGAACGTTTTTCTCACGGCAATCGGGTTCTTCCTCCTGGGATTGGGGCTCCTGGGAGCAGCACGGCTGATTACAACATTCGGGGAGAGAATAATAAAATGAAGAAAAACATCGGCACGCCGGGGGAATATCTGCACCTCATCGTGGGAAATCTGCTCTTTGCCCTGGGCTTTGACCTTTTCCTGGCGGGCAACGACATCGCCGCCGGGGGCTTCGGCGGCCTGGGCCTGGTGCTGAGCCGCCTGATTCCGGTCAGCGTGGGCACCGTGGTGTTCGTCCTGTCCATACCGGTGTTCATCTGGTCCTTCAAGGTGGAGGGAGCCAAGTACACCCTCTCCGCCCTCATTTCCACCGTGGCCTTCTCGGCCTTCACGGACGCCCTTTCCTTCCTGCCCACCCTGACGAACAACAAGCTCATGGCGGCAGTCTGCGGCGGCATCCTCTACGGTCTGGCGGCCTTCGTCCTGGTCCGAGGCCGGGTCTCCGGCTCCGGCAGCGACCTGCTG
>JAFPTE010000174.1 GCA_017400415.1 Oscillospiraceae bacterium | reverse complement strand
GGCGAACTGCACGTTGCAGCCCCCCTCGATCTCCAGCTCCCGGATGATCCGAATGGCGCTGTCATTGAGCATCTTCAGATCGTGGTCGTTCAGAGACAGGATGGGGGCCACCACGATGGAGTCCCCGGTGTGGACGCCCACAGGGTCCACGTTCTCCATGCCGCAGATGGTGATGGCGTGGTCGTTGGAGTCACGCATGACCTCAAATTCGATTTCCTTGTAGCCCTTGACGCTCTTTTCCACCAGGACCTGGTGGACCGGGGAGAGCCGGAAGGCGTTGGTGCCGATCTCAATGAGCTCCTTCTCGTTGTATGCAAAGCCGCCGCCGGTGCCGCCCAGGGTGAAGGCGGGGCGGAGCACCACCGGGTAGCCGATATCCTCGGCGGCCTTTTTGGCCTCGTCCAGGCTGTAGGTGATTTCGGAGGGGATTACGGGCTCGCCGATGGACTGGCACATCTCCTTGAAGAGCTCCCGGTCCTCTGCCCGCTCGATGGAGGAGGCGGGGGTGCCCAGCAGCTCCGTGCCGCACTCCTTCAGAACGCCCTTCTTGGAAAGCTGCATGGCCAGGTTAAGGCCCGTCTGGCCGCCGATGCCGGGGACTATGGCGTCCGGCCGCTCATAGCGCAGTATCTTTGCCACATATTCCAGAGTCAGGGGCTCCATATAGACCTTATCGGCGATGGAGGTATCGGTCATGATGGTGGCGGGGTTTGAGTTCACCAGAATGACCTCATACCCCTCCTCCTTCAGGGCAAGGCAGGCCTGGGTCCCTGCATAGTCGAACTCGGCGGCCTGTCCGATGACGATGGGGCCGGAGCCGATGATAAGTACCTTTTTGATGTCCGTTCTCTTTGCCATTTTGAATCACTCCTTATGCTTTATACGCAATTCTGCCCCGGAATACGGTCAGAACACATTTTCCGAAAACCTCCATACCCTCAAAGGGGGTGGCCTTGCCCTGGCTTAAAAAGTCCGCCGGGTCGATTTTGCTCAAGGCGTTCAGGTCCCAGACCGTGTAGTCCTCCCCCAGGGCGATTCTGAATCGCTTCCGGGGGGCCGTCACAATGAGCTCCATGAGCCTGTCCATGGTGATGACGCCGGTCTTCACAAGCCTGGTGTACAGCACCGGGAAGGCGGTCTCGATGCCCACGATGCCGAAGGCGCTCTTCTCCAGGCCCAGGCTCTTCTCCTGGGCGGTGTGGGGGGCGTGGTCCGTGGCTATAACGTCTATGGTGCCGTCCTTTACGCCCTCAATAAGGGCCAGCCGGTCCTCTGCGGAGCGGAGGGGCGGGTTCATCTTCCACTTGCCCTCCTCCTTAAGGTCGTTCTCGTCAAAAACGAGGTAGTGGGGCGCAGTCTCGCAGGTGACGTCGGCGCCGGCGGCCTTGGCCTTACGGATTATGTCAACGCTCTCCCTGGTGGAGATGTGGCACACGTGGTAGGCGCAGCCGGTCTCCAGAGCCAGGCGGCAGTCCCGCTCCACCTGGGCCCACTCGCTCTCGGAGCAGATGCCCCGGTGGCCGTGGGCTCTGGCATAGGCCCCGTCGTGGATGTATCCGCCCCGCAGCAGGTCGTTTGCCTCGCAGTGGGCCACTATCATCTTGCCCAGAGCCTTGGCCCGGAGCATGGCCTGGCGCATCATATCCTCGGTCTGGACGCCCCGGCCGTCGTCGGAGAAGGCTATGGCGTCCCGGGCCATGCTGCGAAGGTCAGCCAGCTTCTCGCCCTTCTCCCCCACCGTTATGGCGCCGTAGGGGTACACGCCGATAACGGCGTCCCGGTTGATTATCTCCCGCTCCATTTGCAGGTGCTCCCGGCTGTCCGGCACCGGGTCCAGGTTGGGCATGGCGCACACGGCGGTGTAGCCGCCCCGGGCCGCCGCCCGGGAGCCGGAGGCTATGGTCTCCTTATAAGAAAAACCCGGCTCACGAAAATGCACATGCACATCGCAAAAGCCGGGAAAAACAGTATAGTCGGTGTTTTCAAAAGCAGGAAGAGACTCCACGGGAACGTGGGGTGCAAACTGGGGAAGCTCTTTTATCTTATACACACTCAGCATAGCTGCCTCCAAAAAAATGACCCTGCCGGATACGGCAAGGCACAACTGCACAGCAATCATACGCTTAGCTCTTGCCGACATCACAGTATCGACTTAAAGAACCCTTTTGTGATAATATACCACCGCCGCACACCTCCTGTCAACTTGGCATAATAACAAAATTGGCCGCCGAAACGGCAGCCAATTTGTTGTCCGTTATCTCTCGCCCTTTTTCCGCCGGCGCACGGCCTCCGTGAGAATATACTCGATCTGGCCGTTCACGGAGCGGAAATCCTCCTCAGCCCAGGAGGTCACTTCGGCCCAAAGGCTCGGGGAAAGGCGCAGCACAAGCTGCTTGCGGGCGGCTTCCTTATCGCTGTTTTTCTCGGCCACCGGCCGCCCTCCTTTCAGTAAAAGCTTTACCCGTTCAAAACAGGCCGCCGTTATGCTTTAATAGATGCTGCCGCTGTTGACCACAGGCTGGGCGTCCTTGTTGCCGCAGAGGACCACCAGGAGGTTGGAGACCATCTGGGCCTTCCGCTCCTCATCCAGCTCAACTATCTCGTCCTCGCCCAGCTTGTCAATAGCCATCTTCACCATGCCTACGGCGCCGTCAACTATCATCTTCCGGGCGGCGATTATGGCGCTGGCCTGCTGGCGCTGGAGCATGACGCTGGCGATTTCCGGGGCGTAGGCCAGGTAGGTGATGCGGGCCTCGATGATCTCCAGGCCGGCCTCCTCCACCTTGGACTGGATCTCGTCCCTGATGCGCTTTGCAACAACCTCGCTGGAGCCCCGGAGGGAGCCCTCATCCGCAATGCCGTCGCCGGTGGTGTCCACGTTGGGGGCCACGTCGTAGGGGTAGATGCGGACGATGTTCCGCAGGGCGGAGTCGCACTGGAGGCTCAGATATTCCTTGTAGTTATCCACGTTGAACACAGCCTTGGCGGTGTCCACCACACGCCACATAACGGCTATGCCGATCTCCACCGGGTTGCCCAGGCAGTCGTTTATCTTCTGGCGGTTGTTGTTCAGGGTCATGATTTTCAGGGAGATCTTGTTGTTGATCTGCTGCACCTCCACGGTGCCGTTGGGGTTCAGGATGATGCCTGCCGCAGCCTGCTTGCCGCCGTCCACGTCGCCGGACTGGTTAAGCTTCGTCTTGGCGGCGGGGTTGATGGTGGAGCAGAAGGGATTCACGAAGTAGAAGCCCTCCCCCTTCAGGGTGCCTATGTAGTCGCCGAAGAGGGTCAGCACCAGGGCCTCCTGGGGCTTCAGGACCTTCAGACCGGCGTACACAAAGCTCAGGCCGACGGCGCCCACAATGCCCAGGATGAGCATCGCAACGCCCAGGGGCGAGGACTTGCCGGCCTCCTCCGCAAGGCCTATGTTGACTGCCCCGGCGATGATAAGGCCGACGCTGCCCAGATGCAGCAGTATTGTAATAAGGAGCACCGCAAGGCCGTTCTTCTTGCCGGAAATGATTTTCTCAGTCATTTTGATTCCTCCTCTGATATTGATTTGATATCATTCCGCTATCCGAATGTTACCACACTCCCGGCTATTTGTCAACTATTTTTTGCAAAAAACCTCATCCAGTGGGGAAAGCTACAAAAACGCAAAAAACTTTGTTAATTTATTGACAAAGCTCCAGGAGCGCTATATAATAATGACGCTGTTACAATAAACAGACACTTTGAGACAGGAGACGATTATCATGAAGAATTACTTTGATCTTAAGGGCCAGGTTGCCGTTGTTACCGGCTGCTCCACCGGCCTGGGCGTTCAGATGGCCAAGGCTCTGGCCAACCAGGGCGCCAACATCGTTGTTGTTGCCCGCCGTCAGAACCTGATTGAGCAGGTTGCCGCTGAGATCACCGCCGAGTTCGGCGTTGAGACTCTGCCCGTCGTCTGCGACATCACCAGCACTGAGGCTGTTGAGAACATGGTTGACGCTGCCCTTGCCAAGTTCGGCCGCATCGACATTGTCATCAACAACGCCGGCACCGGCGGCGTCATCAACGCCGAGGATATGCCCGACGCCACCTTTATGAATGAGGTCAACATCGACCTGTTCGGCACCTTCAAGGTTGCCCGTGCCGTTGCCAAGAAGGCCATGATCCCCGCCAAGTACGGCCGCATCATCAACATCGCCTCCATGTACGGTCTTGTGGGCAACAAGGTTGCTCCCACCTGCTCCTACCATGCTGCCAAGGGCGGCGTCGTGAACCTGACCCGTGCCCTGGCCTCCGAGTGGGGCAAGTACGGCATCACCGTCAACTCCATCTGCCCGGGCTACTTCTACAGCCCCCTGACCAGAGAGACCCTGGATTCCGACTTCTTCCAGCAGAACGCCAAGACCATGATCCCCGAGGAGCGCTACGGCAACGAGGGCGAGCTTGACTCCGCCGCCATCTTCCTTGCCTCCCCCGCCTCCAGCTACGTCACCGGCGTTCAGCTGCCTGTTGACGGCGGCTACACCTGCATGTAACTCCCTGTTCCAAAGTATAGCGATTCCCCGTGGCCGCCGGGCCACGGGGAATATTCTTATCTTCTGTATACTGCGGTCTCCTGGGTCTGGATACTGCCGGTGAGCCTGCCCTCCGTATCGAAGCTGTAGCGGTAGATCCGGCAGGTGCCCCCAATGGAGAAGGAGCTGGTGGCAGGCGAATAGAAGGCCGATTCCACGCTCTGGACCTCCCACTCAAGGCTTTCCTCCCCTGCCTTAAGGCTTCCCCCCAGGGAGCCGGGAACTGAGTAAAAAGCCTCCGGCGTGCCGCCCTGGATGGGACACAGTAGCAGGACGGCGGTGTAGTTATCCCGGACCTGGGCCGTCAGGTCCATTTGTTCGCCATCTGCCCGCTCGGGGGAGGCTAAAAAATCATATATATTACCAAAGGCGTATTTCAGAATATCCGCCACCTCGTCCCGTCCGCCCGGGTCGCTCCTCCTGGGGAAGGCGTAGGCAGATAGGTAAATCCTGCCGCCGAACTCTGTCATATCCGTGATGTAATAGATGCAGTCCTCACCCTCGTAGGTATAGGAAGCGGAAAGGGCGCCGGTGCTGTCCATTCTCATTATGCTCCCCTGCCGGTCCCCCAGCAGGTAACCGTCCCCCAGGCGCACGGCGGTGCGTATCACGAATCCGTCCAGCGGTGTTGTGACGCTCTCAAGCTCTCTGCCCTCCAGGTCAATCCTTGTCATGCAGGCCACGCCGCCCTCGCTCAGGCTCCCCTGGCTCACTATCTCCCAGGTGCCGTCGCCGTTATCCAGAATGAAGGCGATGCCCTCACGCAGGATGCCGTGTTCCAGGTAATGCTGCCAGAGGATATTGCCCCCCTGGTCCACCCGGGCGACCCAGGCCCGGTTATCGTCATTGTAATAATAGTTTGTCCGGCCCCAGACCAGGGCGCCCCCGTCCAGGTAAACGGCGCCGTTGGTCCAAACATACGGAAACCTGGCGGTCCACAGCTCCTCCCCGTCCTTAAGAAGGGTTATGGTGCTGCTTTCAAGGTCCACGATGAGGTTTTCCTTATCGGTGCGCCAGATATAATCCGTCCTGAAGCTGATGCCCTGGGTATTGTTCCTTACGGATGCGCTGGCGAAGAGATCCCAGAGCTTCTCCACGTCACGGGGGGTGGGCGCCTCCTGGGCTATCTCAAAGCCCGGCACCGCCCGGCTCAGCACCTCCGCCGTTTTGCTGCTTGTGAAGCTCTCTGTGGTGATATCCCGGTACACCTCCTTCACCTCCCCCCGGCTCAGGCCCTCCATGGGCAGGCCGTTCTGCCGGAAAAACTCCTCCGCCAGGCCGTACTCCCGGGCCTCGGCGGCTATGGCCGCCCCGGAGACTCCCAACACAGCTATAAGGGCTGCTGCGGCGGCAACTATGCCCCAGCGTATTTTCCTCGCCTTTTTCGGCGTATATTCCAGGGCCTGGGCGATATATTTATCCTCTATTGCGTCTAAAAAGTCCTCTTTTCTCACAGTGACACCCCCTGTTTGATAAGGTATTTCTTCAGCTTTTCACGTATTCGGGAGAGGCGGACCGTCACGTTGTGCCGCCCGGTGCCCAGAAAGTCTGCCAGATTCTGCACGCTATCCCCCTGCCAGTAGCGCCGGATGAACAGGGCCCGGCTCTCCGGGTCCAGAGTCTCCAGAAAGGCGTTCATATACCGGGCAGTCTCCCGGGCCTGGAGAGCATCCTCCGGGGTTTCACGGTCCGGCAGGCAGTCGGCCAGCTCCTCAAGAGCCAGGTCATAGGAGCTGCGGCGCTTTTCTGCGCCGTTGTCCCGGCGGCGCTTCAGAGCCTGGTTCCGGACGATGCGGCACAGGTAGGCCCCCAGAGGGTCCGGGCGGAGGGGCGGAACGGCGTTCCACAGAGCCAGGAGGCTGTCGCTGACACATTCTTCGGCGTCCCGCTCGTCGCCCAGGATGTTCATTGCAATTCGGCGGCACAGGGCCCCGTACCTGACATACAGCTCCCCTACGGCCTCCTCCGAGCGCTCAAAGAGAAGGTCGATTATATGAGAGTCCTCCAAGGTCTCCCCTCCTTTCTCACCTGTTATCTACCGGTTTCGGCCGGGATGTCACAAACAATTTTAAACAATTCCCAAAAAAAGGTCAATCCCCGTGCAGATGTTCTGCACGGGGATTTATGTTTTTTGGCGTTATTTCTTTTCTGCGGTGATTTTGCCGTCCCTGGCGGAGACCAGCACCGTGTCGCCGGAGGTGATGCGGCCCTCCAGAATCTCCTCAGCCACCAGGTCCTCCACGTCGGACTGGATGACCCGGCGGAGGGGTCTTGCGCCGTAGATGGGGTCGAAGCCCTTCCGGCTCACCAGGTCCACAGCGGACTGTTCAGTCTCCAGGGTGATGCCCAGGTCAGCCATGCGTCCGGCCACGTTGCGGAGCATATTCTCCGCAATCTTCCTAATCTCATCCTGAGTCAGCCGGTGGAAGACTATGATATCGTCAATGCGGTTCAGGAATTCCGGCTTGAAGGTCCGGCGCAGGTCCCCCATAACGGCGTCCTTCACCTGCTGGTCATCCTTCTCCCGGCTCTCACCGGAGGAAAAGCCCAGGGGCTGGGTCTTCTCCGTCAGATTCCGGGCGCCTACGTTGCTGGTCATGACGATGACGGTGTTCTTGAAGTCCACCCGGCGGCCCTGGGAGTCTGTCAGGCGGCCGTCGTCCAGAATCTGGAGCATGATGTTGAAAACGTCCTCGTGGGCCTTCTCGATTTCATCGAAGAGCACCACGGAGTAGGGGTGACGGCGGACCTTCTCGGTGAGCTGGCCGCCCTCGTCGTAGCCCACATAGCCCGGCGGGGAGCCGATCATGCGGGAGACGGAATGCTTTTCCATATATTCGGACATGTCGATTCGAATCATGCTGTCCTCATCGCCAAACAGCGCCTC
>JAFPTE010000173.1 GCA_017400415.1 Oscillospiraceae bacterium | reverse complement strand
TTTGAGAACGTAGCGCCCTGGGCGGGGCTTCACCATGAAAAGCCCAACGGCAAGGGGTATCCCTTCGGCCTTAAGGAGGGAGAGATACCCTTCGGAGCCCTCATAATGGGCACTGCGGACGTCTTTTCCGCTCTGGCGGAGACAAGGCCCTACCGCAGGGGTCTGGACAGGGAGAAGGTCACGGACATCCTCAGGGAGAACGTTGCCGGCGGCGCCCTCTCCGGGGTGACGGTGGAACTCCTTCTGGATAACTATGAGCTTATTGACGCAGCCCGGCGGGAGGCCTCACGGCAGGCTGACGAGGCATATTACAAGAGCATCAGCGGGGGAGATGTGCAAAAGAATGAAGAATAAGCTGATAGCAGTCATAAACGGCAAGGGCGGCGCCGGCAAGGACACTCTCTGCGAGTGCATCCGTGATATAATGCCCATTATGAACATCTCCTCCGTGGACCCGATTAAGGCCATCGCCCGTCAGCACGGCTGGAACGGGGAGAAGGACGACAGGTCCCGCCGGTTTCTGGCAGAGCTGAAGCGGGCCTTTGCGGAGTACAACGACCTGCCCACAATGTACCTGACGGAGAAAACGAAGGAGTTTCTTGAAAGCGACGCTCAGGTGCTCTTTGTCCACATCCGTGAGCCCCTGGAGATTGATAAGTACCGCACCGCCATTGCGCCCAGTGAGTGCGTCACGATTCTTGTCCGCCGGGAGGAGGTACACAAGGGCTCCCGGTACGGCAACGCAGCGGACGACGGGGTAGAGAATTACGACTATGACGTGGTGTTCCGCAACGCCCCGCCCCTTGAGGACGCCAAAAGAAGATTCAGAGAGCTGATTTCGGCCCTTATGAAGGCATAAAAACAGCACCGGCCCTTTTGGACCGGTGCTTTGCTTTATTTGCTGTAAAGGCCGATGATGTTGAGAAGAATCTCTGTGCACTTGTCCATTCTCTCCACGGTGGTGCACTCTGCCTTGCCGTGGAAATTGAAGCCGCCGGTGCCCAGGTTGGGGCAGGGCAGGCCCATATAGCTCAGGGTGGCTCCGTCGGTGCCGCCCCGTACCGGGTGCTCAACGGGCTCCAGCCCCGCCATACGGGTGGCGGTGCGGGCGGTCTCGATAAGGTGGAAATGTGGACGGATCTTCTCCAGCATGTTGCGGTAGGCGTCCTTTATCTCCACGGTTACGGTTCCCGGGCCGTAGCGCTCGTTCAGGAGCTTTTCGGTAAGACGGAGGGTGTCCTCCTTCTCCATGAGCTTTGCAAGGTCGTGGTCCCGGAGAATGTAGTGCATCGTTACCTGAGAAACGTCGCCCCGGAAGTCATCCAGGTGGTAAAAGCCCTCCCGGCCCTCCGTGTGCTCCGGCCGCTCAAAGCGGGGAAGGGCGTTCTGAAATTCAATTCCCACGTTCACGGCGTTTATCATGCCCTGCTTGGCGTCTCCGGGGTGGACGGAGAAGCCGTTCACGGTGACCTTGGCGGAGGCGGCGTTGAAGTTCTCGTACTCAATCTCGCCGGCGTCGCCGCCGTCCACAGTATAGGCAAAATCGGCGCCGAAGCCGGGGATATCGAAAAGATCGGCCCCTCTGCCGATTTCCTCATCGGGGGTGAAGCCCACGCAGACCCTGCAGTGGGGGATGTTTTCCCTGATAAGAGTCTCGCAGGCCGTCAGGATCTCTGCCACGCCGGCCTTGTCGTCGGCGCCCAGAAGGGTGGTGCCGTCAGAGGTTATGAGGGTCTCGCCCTTCAGTCTGGGCAGGAAGGCAAAGCGGGAGGGGGAGAGAACCGTGCCGCCCTTGAGGACCACTTCGCCGCCGTCATAGTTTTTGTGGAGGAGGGGCTGCACATGCTCGCCGGGGGCTGCGTCGGAGACGTCCATATGGGCGATAAGACCCAGGGATGGCTTATCCTCATACCCAGGGGTGGCGGGCAGGAAGCCGTACACGTAGCCGTTTTTATCCAGGCGGACGCCGGATAGGCCCAGCTCCTTCATGTCTTCCTCCAGAATCCGGGCCAGGTCAAGCTGCCGGGCTGTGGAGGGGCAGGTCTCGCTTTCCGGGTCGGAGGTGGTCCAGACCTTTGCGTATTTTATAAGTCTTTCGTATGCTTTCATGGGTTTCTCCTTATTCCAGGTCCTCGCCGTCGGCGGTGAGGGCCCTTATAATTGCGGGAATGAACTGCTTCTTCCGGGAGACAACTCCGTCCAGAGTGTATACCCCGTCGTGACCTTCCACGCCGAAGGCCCGCTTCAGGACGCTGTCGCAGTCGTACCCTGCGCAGATAACGTCCGTGGACTTATCCAGCACATTGGTCAGCATATAGAAGACCATGTCGATATTGTCCCGGTGCACAACCTCCTGCAGGTAGGGGATTAGCAGCTCCTTGGCCTTCTGGCGGCCGCCGGCGGAGACGTAGCTGCCCTGGCCTACGCCGAACTGGGTCTCGTTGTGGACGAAAACCTTGTAATCCTGGGAGAAAATCTCCGCAGCGGTCTTGTCGGCAATGTGCTCTCCGGCCTCAAACATCTCACCGGCGATTTCAAGGGCGTCGATGCCTGCAATCCTTGCCAGGGCGTTGGCGGCCTCCTTATCAAGCTCGGTACAGGTGGGGGACCGGAAGGCAAGGGTGTCGGACATGATGGCGCAGCACATGATTCCGGCAATGTCCGGCTCGATTTCCACGCCATTTTCCCGGTACATCTGGTATATTATGGTGCAGGTGCAGCCAACGGGCTGGTTGCGGAAGTACACGGGGCCTCCCGTTTCCAGGGTGCCGATGCGGTGGTGGTCGATTATCTCCAGAATCTCTGCGTCCTCAAAGCCGTCCACGCACTGGGTCTTCTCGTTGTGGTCCACCAGGATGAGCTGGCGGCGCTTCAGATTGATGAGGTTTCGCTTGGAGATGACGCCTACGTACTTGCCGTCCCTGTCCACGATTGGGAAGTAGTTGTAGCGGACCTGGCCCATGAGCCTCTTAGCCTCGTCCACCGGGGTGGTCAGGGAGAAGGACTTCAGGTTCGTCTGCATTATGTGGGAGATAGGCACGCTCTGGTTTATAAGGTAGGAGGCAGTGTAGGTATCGTAAGGGGTCGTTATGATGGCGCAGCCGTTCATGTTGGCGAACTTGATTATGGTCTTGGCCACGTCCGGAGCCATGCAGATTACGATGCAGGCGGCGTTCATCTCAATGGCGCAGAGCTGGGTGTCGTAGCGGTTTGCCAGCAGGACAATGTCGCCCTCCTCCATGGAGGACTCCAGAACGTCCGGGCTGCCGGCACCGATGACGACCTTGCCCTTGGTCAGAACTGCGTCCGGGTCCCCGGCTACCAGGGTGCCCTTCAGGGTGTCCAGCAGGTTCTGCAGGCTGGTCTGGGCGTGGGACAGGGAGAAGGGGTCCACGCTGTCCATGTTGGCCATGGCTATATCCTGCAGGGTCACAAGGCCCAGAAGCTCGTTTTCGTCGTTCGTTATGGGCAGTGAGGTGATATCCTGGTCACGCATGGTCTCCCAGGCGGAACGCATGGTCATGTTCCCGCTCACGCCGCCGACCTCACGGATGTCCATATCCTGGACCTGGGGCCGCACGTCGGTGCAGAGCTTCGGGGCGGGCATATTGAAGCGCTGGAGCACGAAGCTTGTCTCCTGGTTGATTTCTCCCGCCCGGCGGGGCTCATAGGTCTTGCCGGTGGTCTTGCTTTTAAGGTTTGCATAGGCAATGACAGAGCAGATGGAGTCCGTATCCGGATTCTTGTGGCCTATGACCATTATCTTCTTTTTTCGGGTTTCCGTTTAAACCGCCTCCGTTCAAGGCATTCTTCACCCGCCATTATAGCACATATGACAGGGCATTTGAAAGCTTTTTGTAAACTTTTTTTGATTTGCGGACAAATTTGGAAAATGGGGCTTCAAAAACCGGCTCCGGCGTGTTATAATACCTTCTGCAATTTTCAAAAGGAGTGAAAAAATGGAAGACGACGTCATCAGAAGGGAGCGCAAATACTCCCAGAGCAGGAACAAGGTCCCCGGGACCGTTCTGCTTCTGGTCATTGTGGTTGCCCTTTGCTTATGCGGTTTCTTTATAATGTCCGGTCTGGGCGCCGAGGATGAAAAGCCTGCGGACCCTGTCACCGTTGATGTGAACATGGAGAACATTTCCAAGGCCGATCCGGACCCCAACGCAGGAGAGGATCCGGATCCCGTCAAGGAGCCCGACCCGGAGCCTGTTAAGGAGCCGGAGGAGGACACCCGGCCTGTCATCGTCATAGACCCGGGCCACGGCGG
>JAFPTE010000172.1 GCA_017400415.1 Oscillospiraceae bacterium | reverse complement strand
GGCGGGGTCGTCGGCCTTGCCCAGCAGGGCCAGGCAGCGCTGGGAAACGTAGCGGTGGCTGGTGCCGTGGAAGCCGTAGCGGCGGACGTTATCCTTCTCATAATACTCGTAGGGGATGGCGTAGATGTAGGCCTTGGGGGGCATGGTCATATGGAAGGCCGTGTCGAAAACGGCAACCTGCTTCTTGTCCGGCATGAGCTTCTGGCAGGCACGGATGCCCATCAGGTTGGCGGGGTTGTGGAGGGGGCCCAGGGGGATGCACTCCTCAATGGCCTGGATGCAGGCGTCGTCAATGATGCAGCTCTCGGTGAACCTGGGGCCGCCGTGGAGGACCCGGTGACCGACGGCGTCGATCTCGTCCACGGAGGACACCACGCCGTAGATCCGGTCCGCCAGGATGTCCAGCACGGCGCCGATGGCCTCGGAGTGGGTGGGCATGGCCATGTCCTTAACATAGTCGTCCCGGCCGGGGACCTTGTGGGTCAGCCTTCCGTCAATGCCGATGCGCTCGCAGAGGCCCTTGGCAAAGACCTGGCCGGATTCGGAGTCCATAAACTGGTACTTCAGGGAGGAGCTCCCTGCGTTGATAACAAGGATTTTCATAGCAGTCTCCATTCAAGTGTAGTTTTCAGCCTTACAATTATATACGCATTATCGCCTGAGTTCAATAGATTTTTAAGATTTTAAGCGGTTTTTGAGCTCCTCCAGGTCGTTTTCCGTAAAAACCTCCAGCCCCTCCCGGGCCAGGAGCCCCGCCGTGACCCCGTCCCCGGGGCGCAGAGTGCCGGAGAAGGTGCCGTCATAGACCCGGCCCCGGCCGCAGGAGGGGCTTTTGCTCTTCAGCACCGCCGCAGTGCAGCCCGTGAGCCGGGCCAGGTGCAGGGCGGAGCGGGCCCCCAGGGTGTATTCGTCCGTCACGTCCTGCCCGGTTTTCATCATGACCCGGCCCTCCGCAATCTCCGAGGGGCTCCGGGGCGTGGGCAGGCCCCCCAGCTGCTCCGGACACACGGGGACAAGGGCGTGGGCCTCTGCCAGGGCGCAGACGGCCTCATTTCGGCAGCTCTTGCCGTCATAGCGGCAGGGGCAGCCCAGAAGACAGGCGGAAACAAGAATTTTAGCCATAGCCAAGCACCTCCAATGACACCATTTTACCAAGGCCCGGGGCGAAAGTCAACTTCCCCGGCCGCAAAAAAAGCGCACAGGGGTTTTCCCTGTGCGCCGTGCTGTGCTCACGCTTTAAGCGTTTCAACAAAACTGTTCACGTATTCATAATAGGTCTCAAGGTCAATCATGATATTGTCCCTCGTCAGACCGTACTTTTCCTCAAGAACAGCTACGTTCTTATCCAGGAACGGGACAACGTATTCATAATACGCTCTCAGGTTGGCGCCCTTGAACTGCTGCAGGTAGTGAAAAGAGAGGCCGGAATTCTGGTGGCATACAAGGCCCCTGGTAACCGTCTTCGTTTTCCCCTCCGTATTTTTGTAGGTCACATTCAGGGCATAGGTTCCGGAGAAGACCGGGCCTGTGGCTGTCGGGTCATAAATCTTCGGATAAAGTGCCAGTTCCGCCCCCTTCAAAACTGTGAAGGCGTCCCCCTTCTCCCAGGTAAAATCGGTTACCGTACCGTCCTCAGTCTTAACTGTCGCTGTCCAGCTGCTTACTCCGGCGCCTCCGCCGCCGGAAAGGCTCAGATCCGTAACTGTGACCTGCTCACGTGCGGTGAAGCGAACCAGCGGTTCGCTGCTCGTTATAGGCTTGCCGCCCGCATAGGGCCCTGTATAGGCGGCGCTCAGGCCGCCCTTGTAGCTGAGCTCCTGCCCGTGGCCTGCCTCGGCGGTACCGTCAATTATTATGGAGCCGCAGTCGATACTGTACTTTTTGTTGCCTATAAAAATGCTGACCTTATCCGTACTCTCGCTCTCGGCCCTGCCGGAAAACTGCACCTGGATCTGATATGCATAGAACCTGCCTATACCCTTTGCCCAACCGGGGATGTCCGCATTGGCCTCCTTAAGCCTCGCCATAGAGTAGTGCGATATTCTGTCGAACAGCACATATCTCATCATATCCGTGTGGGCGGCCTTAAGCTGCTCCGTCAGGTAAACATAGGGTCTCCAATCCTCGTTCATGGCTGCAAAGGCCTGCTGCAGGGTCAGGTAACCGATGCCGTAAGTGTTCTCCTTATAACCCATAAGGGCCTCTTCCCGGAAAGTTACCTGCCCCTGGGCCTTAAGGCCGGAGACAAACTCAAAATCCTCCGGAATTATTGGCTTCAGGGAAATAATGTAGAAAATGTAACTGCAGCTCATGCCACTTGTAAGGTAGAGGTTCATTCCCCGGCATGAAAAGTAAAGTCCGTCAGCCGTTTCGGGGGCTATATACGGCTCCGCCAGGACCTCCGGGTTGTAGTCCTTCGGCAGGGATACCGGAGAAACCAGATAATCGTTATATTTGTCTATGGCATTGAGGGGCTTGTTCTCAGCCTCTCCGGTTTTTCCGTCCGCCTGGGGCTTGGGGTCTTCTTTCGGCTGCTCCGGCTCCTGTTTTTGGCTCACCGGGTCCTTTTCCGCACTCTCCACTGCACCGGCACTGTTTTGAGAAGATGCGTCCGGCTTGACCTGCTCACCGGCAGGGGCGCAGGAGGTCAGCAGCAGGGCAAGGAGCAGGAAAAGCGGGATTATCCTTTTCATTTTACATGTTCCCCCTCATGAGAAACCGATATATTTATAATATCAGCCCTGCTGCCGGGCTTCAGGCAGCTCTTATGAGCATATATTACCACGCCGCTAATCCGGCGTCAATAGTCTGCCGTAAAATTCGGCGTACTGCACAATGCGGCGGAGCTGCAACTTACCCCTTGCAAGGCGGGGGAAAAAGTGGTATCCTTTGGGGAGAAAAAGAAGGAGGAGATTTCCGTGGAAGCCTATCTTGAAAACCTGACCGTGTTCGACCATCCCCTTATCAAGCATAAGGTGACCCATCTGTGTGACGTGAACACCGGCTCCAAGGAGTTCTGCGAGCTGGTGGGGGAGCTTGCCACCCTCATGGGCTACGAGATCCTGAAGGACCTGCCCCTTAAGGATATCCAGGTCCAGGCGCCCCTGGAGAAAATCACTTCCCCGGTGCTGGCGGAGGACTTCACCATCGTGCCCATCCTCCGGGCGGGCCTGGGCATGGTGGACGGGCTCCGGCGCCTCTCTCCCACCGCCAAGGTGGGCCATGTGGGCCTCTACCGGGATGAGGTGACCCTCCAGCCCGTGCAGTATTACTTCAAGCTGCCGGTGGACGCCGCCGCCGGCGAGGTCATCATCGTGGACCCGGCCCTGGCCACCGGCGTCAGCGCCGAGGCCGCCATCCGCCTTATCAAGGAGGCCGGCTGCAAGCGCATCAAGGTCTGCTGCATCTTCGCCGCCGCCCAGGGCGTGAAGCTCATCCACGACGCCCACCCGGACGTGCACATCTACGCCGCCAAGTTCTCACCCAGGCCCCTGAACGACAAGGGCTACATACTGGACGCCGCCGGCGACGCCGGGGACCGGGTCTGCGGCACCGTCAGCTATAAGCCTCAAAAGTAACTCCTGCCCCGGTGCAGAAGAAAAAAGCGGGAACCCGACGGGTTCCCGCTTTTCTTTTAAACTATTTCCCGATACATTGCGGCGGCGTCGTCCTTCCGGACCGTCTCCGCCACGCTGAGGACCTCCACCCGGAGCCTCTTTGCCCCGAAGGTCAGCTCCAGCGTGTCGCCCACCTTCACCTCCGTGGAGGGCTTGGCGGTCTTGCCGTTGACGGCAACGTGACCGGCGTCCGCCGCCTCGGCGGCAACGGTGCGGCGCTTTATGATTCGGGAGACCTTCAGATATTTGTCGAGCCGCACTGTTATTCGCTGACGGCGTCCTTCAGAGCCTTGCCGGCCTTGAAGGTGGGCAGGTGGGAAGCGGCGATCTCAATGTTCTCGCCGGTCTGGGGGTTCCTGCCGGTGCGGGCGGGACGCTCCTTGACCTCGAAGGAGCCGAAGCCAACCAGGGAGACCTTGTCGCCGGCCTTAAGAGCGGCGGTGATGGTGTCGACAGCGGCGGAGAGAGCCTTCTCGGAATCCTTCTTGGAAAGGCCGGTTTTCTCAGCGATGGCGCTGACCAGTTCAATTTTGTTCATTTTTATATTTCCTCCTGAAATTATTGCCTTTCGGCGGTATCTTAAAGGCGGTGCCTTTAACGCATTTTAATGGGCCTTGGCGTCCTCCCAGAGCCTGTCCAGCTCCCGGGGGCTCAGGTCCTTAAGGTTTTCGCCCCGGCTCAGGGCCGCACCTTCCATCTTGGAAAAGCGGGAGATGAACTTGTCCGTGGAGGCGTTCAGCGCCTCCTCCGGGTCGATTTTCAGCTTCCGGGCGATGTTCACGGCGGAGGCCAGGATATCACCCAGCTCCTCAAAAACGTCCCCGTCCCCGTGGAGGGCCCGCTCCAGCTCGTCCGTCTCCTCCCGGAGCTTTGCCACCACGTCCCCGGCAAAGTCCCAGTCGAAGCCCACCTTGGCGGCCTTTTTGGAGACCTTTTCGCTGCGCCAGGTGGCGGGCAGGCTCCGGGCAACGGCGTTCATGGCGTCCGTCACCGTGGCCTGGTGCTTTTCCTTCCGCTTGATGTCGTCCCAGTTGGAAAGGACCTCCGAGCTGGTTTTCGCCTCCACGTCACCGAAGACGTGGGGGTGCCGCAGAATGAGCTTTTTCGTCACCCCATCGGCCACGTCGTCCAGGTTGAAGCGGCCGGCCTCCTCCTCCATGTCCGCATGGAAGCAGACCTGGAACAGCACGTCCCCCAGCTCCTCCTTAAGGTGCTCGGGGCTCTTTTCGTCTATGGCCTCAACGACCTCGTAGACTTCTTCAATAAAATCCCGGCGGACGCTCTCATGAGTCTGCTCCATATCCCAGGGGCAGCCGTCCTTACTGCGAAGGACCTTCGTAAGAGCCCGCAAATCCTCGACATTATAACACTCTTTGAACTCAAAATCCACCATTATTTTTGCCTCAGTGAAAGATTTTTATTTCAGGCGGAGGATTTTTGCAATTTTCTCCCCCTTGGGCAGGAGAATAACGTCCTCCTTCGTTATGACACGGGTCAGCAGGGTCAGCACGGCGTACACCGCCACGGCGGCGATTATGGTGACGCCCAGGTACAGGACCCTGGCTATCATCCGGTCCCCCAGCAGGGGAAGCACGAACCGGCTCATAAGGCCGTTTACGCCCCAGGCGGCGGCTCCCATGGCCAGGGAGCACAGCACGGGCCGCAGGGTTATCTTTATGAAGTCCGGCTTCTCCGGCAGCTTGATGAGTATGAAGACGATGTTCAGGGCGGTGATGAAGAGATAGCAGCAGATGGTGCCGATGGGGGCGCCGAGGATG
>JAFPTE010000171.1 GCA_017400415.1 Oscillospiraceae bacterium | reverse complement strand
GTAGGGGTTATCCCGGCTCTTGGCGCTCTCCTTAAACCAGGGGTGCTCATCGGAGGTGTGGTTTATGACCAGGTCCAGTATGACCCGGAGCCCCAGCTCATGGGCCCGGTCCAGGACCCTTCTGAACTGGTCCAGGTCTCCGTAATCCGGGTGGATATTCCGGTAATCGGAGATATCGTAGCCGTAATCCGCATTGGGCGAGGGGTAGATGGGCGAAAACCAGATGCCGTCCACCCCCAGGCTCTTTATATAGTCCAGCTTATCGTATACGCCGTAAAGGTCGCCGATGCCGTCCCCGTTGCCGTCGCAGAAGCTCCGGATCCAGATCTGGTACAGGCTCAGGTGCCGAAACTCATCCTTTTCCGTTGGGCCCACTCCCCTTTATCTCTTTCCCAGGTCGGCGAAAAGGCGCTCCACGCTCTCCTCCGCCTCCTGTATGTTCTCCATCATGCCCACGGCGGTGTCCTTAAGGTCTTCCAGAACGGTCTGCCGGGCCCTTCTGTACTTTTCCTGCTCCGCCATGCTCCGGGCGGTGGCGGTGACCAGCAGATCCGTGAAGTCCCGCCGTCTCTCCCGCAGGACCCCCCGGCGCTTTTCGTCCAGCACCAGGGCGTAGCGCTCATTGGCCCGGTCCACGCAGTCCTTCCAGGACAGGTAAATCTCGTCCATGGCGTGCTGTCCCACCTCGTGCAGGTGCTCCAGGCCGCCGGAGACCTTTTTCAGCAGCTCCGCCATGGCCCGGGGCGTCTCCTCAATGGTGAAGCCGTTTCTTCCGTCCGTAATGCCCTCGGCGGCGCAGGAGCCCTCAACGAGGACGCTGGCAAGGCCGCAGGCGGCCGCCTCCCGGACCACAAGGCCGTTTGTATCGAAGGTGGAGGGGAAGAGGAAAAGGTCCGCCCGGGTGTTCCAGGCCCGGAGCTTGTCACGTTCATAGATCGGGCCCACGAAGATACACTTTTCGGCAATGCCGTTCTCCGCCGCCTGCTTTTCAAGCTTTTCCCGGTCCGGGCCCTTGCCCACGAAGACCATGCGGAAATCCCGGCCGGTCTCCTCCCAGAACAGCTTCAGCGCGTCCAGCACCAGGGGCAGCCCCTTGTAGGTCATGAGCCGGCCCACGAAGAGGAACACGGGCACCCCCGCCGGCAGGTCGTACTGCCCGGTGACGGCCTCCACGGTCTCCGGGTCCACCCTGCCCTTGGCAAAGTCCACCCCGTTATTCATGACCAGATAGTCCCCGGAGTAGCCCAGGGCCTTGAGGCTCTCCCCGGCCCCCTTGCTCACCACCCAGACCTCGTCGCAGGCCTCGATGTTGGACACCATGGCCCGGATGGTCTCGTTGGCGGCGGACTTTATCTTTACCGCCCGCTGGATATCGATATCGTATTTCGTGTGGTAGGTCAGAACGATGGGCGCCGCAGTCTCCTCCCGCAGGAGCCGGGCCAGCACCGTGGCGGAGGCGGGACAGTGGGTGTGGATAATATCCGGCCGGAAGGCCGCCAGCTGTGCGATGGCCTTGGAGGCGAAGGGGTTCCCCGCCCGGTAGCCGCTGGCGAGCTTCGTGGTGTCGAAGCTCTGGTAGGGCACCACCGGGTACGGGTACTTATCGTAATCGGCGCCCGGGTAACGGGGCGTGGCCACTATTACCTTGGCGCTGTGGTCCGTCATCAGGTGGTTTGCATAGTTCATCATAACGTTCACTACCCCGTCGATCACCGGCGGGAAGGAGTCGTTCATAAGGCAGACTTTCATCGTTACCTCCCGAATGCTTTGCCATGAGCATATTTTATCACTGTTTCTCCCCTGCCGCAACTCAAATTCCTTGCTTTTTTAATCTTGCGGTGTTAAACTGTCTTCAGAAGCACTTTTAACGGAGGTACGCTATGAAAAAACTGATTGCATTATTGCTGGCACTTGCCATGGTCCTGTCCCTGGCGGCCTGCTCCGGCGGCACCCAGCCCCAGGGCGGCGGCACGGATAACCCGGGCCAGGGCCAGACTCCGGACCCGGCGCCGAACACCAATCCGGAGCCCAACCCCAACCCGAATCCGAATCCCAATCCGGACCCAACGCCGGACCCCAATCCTAATCCCAACCCGAATCCCAATCCGGACCCCCAGCCGGACCCGGAGCCTCAGAAGCAGATCCGGCAGGAGATAAAGGACGCCGTTGAAAAGTATGAGCAGGCGGTGGACCAGCTTGTCTCCGCCGCCAAGGAATACGCCGACAAGCCCACCCGGGACCTGCTGGGCAAGTGGACGGAGGTCTTTGCCCAGGTGGGCGAGATAAGCGAGAGCCTGGCCGGCTTTGACGAGAAGACCCTCACCGCCGACGAGAAGGCCCTCATCAGCGAGGCCGGGGAGCGCATGCAGAAGAAGCTGGACGAGATGCCCGATATAAGCTACATCGAGCCCATCGTCACCTACACGGACTACCCCCTGGCTGCAAAGGTCCTGGAGGACAACGAAAGCTACAAGATAACCCTGCTGGGCGGCGCCCACGGGGATGACGGCAGCGCCGTTTTCCGCTTTGAGCTGCAGAACAAGACCAAGGACCGGGAGCTTGACTTCACCGTTGAGCGCAGCACCGTTATGGACTGGGTGGTCTCCCCCTGGCTCAGCGAGGAACTGCAGCCCGGCGAGACCAAGGGCGACGTTGAGCTCAGATTCTGGCCCGGCGAGCTGGAGGCCCAGACCATCGAGTCCGTTGACGAGCTCACCTTCAACTTCCACGTTGTCTCCTACCTGGAGGGCGACGCCGAGGAGCTCCAGGACAATTACTACACCATTTACCCCACCGGCATGGAGAAGGACAAGATCCAGGCTCCCACCCGGGAGACCCTGGAGGGCGAGGCCTTCCTTATAAACACGGATGATGTATTCCTGGTGCTCTACGCACCGGAGGTGACCCCCTTCGGCACCAGCCTCCGCTTCTTTGCGGAAAACTGCACGAAGGATAAGGACCTGCTCATCAGCATCGAGAACATAGCCGTCAACGGCTGGAAGAGCGACTCCGGCAACGTGATGAGCATTCCCGCCGGCAAGCGGATGTACGATTCCTTCTATCTCTCCGGCCTGGACGAGCTGGGCATCACCTCCTGCGACCGGCTTGACCTTCACGTTCAGGTGGAGGACAGTGACAACTGGTCTGAGGGGGCCATAGTCAGCCAGGACTTCGCCTTATTCCCCACGGGCAAGGCCCCGGAGGAAGTGGCGGTCCCCGCCCGTCCCACCGGTGAAAACGAGGTGACCGTTGAGGAGACCGACGACTTTGCCTTCATCATCCTCTCCTACGGAAAGGATTCGGTCTTTGAGGACGGCTATAACTACAACCTCTATGTGAAAAACAAGACCGACCGGCTTCTGTACTTCTCCATGGAGGACGTTTACCTGCAGGAGGCCTCCCTGGGTTATTACTGGGGCGAGAGCCTCCCGGCAGGAATCCAGAAGCTCTCCAACATCTACTTCGATTTGCCCTACATGGCCCAGGAGTACGGCGTCACGGCCGTTACCCCCATGAAGTTCACCCTTTACGTCCGTGAGAGCGACGAATGGAACGCCGTCCCCGTCTTCGAGCGGGCCTACACCTTCGGCCTGGACGAGACCGGAAAGCCCCAGCTCACGGCGGAGCCCATAAAGGAGATCCGGCCGGAGATCCGCCAGATGGTTAAGCTTGTGGAGGACGCCGTTGACGAGTTGGTGGCCGTCAGCTGGCAGTATGCCGAGGACCCGGGCTCCGGGGAGCTGTTCATGAAATACCTGGAGGTCCTGTCTAAGCTTGCGGAGGCCTCCGAGGGCTTCGACGAGATCGACGAGGAAAGCCTCACCCCGGACGAGCGTGCCTTCGTGGAGGAGGCCGGCGCCCGGATCGAGGCCAGGATGGACGAGATGCCCGAGCTGGATTTCTCCGGCCCGGAGCTGGACTACACCGAGATCGACATGGAGCCCCTGGTCCTGGCAGAGGGCGAGGGATACAAGGTCACCATGCTGAGCGGCACCTACGGAACAGACGGCAGCGCCGTCTTCCGCTTCAGCCTGGAGAACAGGACCAAGGATAAGGACCTGAGCTTCCAGGCCAATGACATTGCCATCAACGGCTGGGCCGTGGGCGGCTGGCTCTACGAGAGCGTCTCCGCCGGCGAGACCATTGAATCCGAGCTGGAGATATACCCCGACTCCAGACCCAACCCGGGCTCCCTTGATAAGCTCCAGTTCACCTTCAAGGTCTCCGACCCCTGGGATTGGGAGAACGAAGACCTTCTGAACCGTGAGTTCGTCCTCTACCCCACCGGCACCGACCCGGAGACCTTCACCGTTCCCGAGAGGGAGACCGTGGAGGGCGAGACCGTCCTTCTGGACGAGGCCGGCTACAAGATGGTGCTCTACCCTGCCGAGGTGAGCTTCTGGGGCACCGAATCCTACAAGGTCTACGTGGAGAACAACTCCGACCGGGCTGTGGAATTTGCCATCAAGAACGTAATCGTAAACGGCTGGCTGGGCGATTCCGAGTTCAGCGCCCAGTGCGCTCCGGGCCTGCGGCTCTACGGCACCCTTTACGCCCCGGACCTGACTGAGGCCGGAGTTACAAGCTGCGACAGGCTGGAGCTTGACTATACGGTCACGGATGCGGAGCTCTGGACCGATCCTCCCACCGTTTTGGGCCACAAGGTCCTCTACCCCACCGGCATGGACCCGGAGGACGTAGTGGTTCCCGCCCGGCCCGTCTATGACAGCGAAATCACCCTGCTGGACACTGACCAGTGCACCTTCATCCTGCTGAAGGCCCAGCCCAACGAGATTTTCACCGACTCCTT